>JBGARM010000481.1:0-2554 GCA_044230215.1 Thermoanaerobaculia bacterium
GGCTTCATTTCGGGTTCTGGCGCTGGCAGTACCGCGTCCATCACCTGCCGCTCGTCACCGTGCCCCAGGGCCGGCTGGGCTACGTGTACGCCCGCGACGGCGAGCCGCTCGCCTACGTCCTCGGACGCTGGTCGTTCCGCCACCTCGACCTTGCCGTCGACGCTCGGGTGCTGATCCCGCGACCCGAGACCGAGCTGCTGGTGGAGATCGCGCTCGCCGCGGCGCTCCCCGCGGCGGCGTCGGTCCTCGACATCGGCACCGGCTCGGGCGCGATCGCCCTCACTCTCGCCGCCGAGCGTCCAGGCTGGCGGGTGCGGGCGACCGATCTGTCGCTCGGGGCTCTCGCCTGCGCGCGCGCCAATGCCCGCCGGTTGGGTCTCGCCGGGCGGGTCGCTTTCGTCGCCGCCGATCTCGCCGCTCCGCTCGACCTCGCGACGGTCGATCTGGTGGTGGCGAATCCGCCCTACATCGACCCGCGCGAGCCCGCCCTCGTGGCGCTCGACGTGCGCACCTACGAGCCGCACCTCGCGCTCTTCGCGGCGGATGGCGGCCTGGCGATCCTGGCGCGCCTTTTCGGCCTGGCGAAAGAGTTGCACGCTGGAGCCCTGCTCGCCTGCGAGATCGGGTACGGCCAGCTCGACGCCGTGCTCGACCTCGCGGGCGAGTGTCCAGGCCTCGAGCTCGTCGAAGTCCGCAACGACCTCGCGGGAATCGCGCGGGATGTGGTATTCAGAAGGACTTCGTAGTCTTCATCGGAGAGAGGGCGTCAGCTCGTGGATCAATTTCGCATCGTCGGACCGACCCGAATCTCCGGCCGCGTAAGCGCCGGCGGGGCCAAGAACGCCGCCCTCCCGGAGCTCGCCGCGACGCTGCTCGCCGACGCACCGGTGCGCCTCGACGGCGTGCCGCGGGTGCGCGACCTCGTCACCATGCGCAAGCTCCTCGCCCACCTCGGCCAGGGTGCGGAGTCGACCGCGGATGGCCTGATCCTGGCGCCCTCCGGCGCGCCCTCCGACGACGATGCGCCGTACGAGCTGGTCAAGACGATGCGCGCCAGCATCCTGGTGCTCGGGCCGCTCGTCGCCCGGCGCGGCCACGCCCGCGTCTCGCTGCCGGGCGGCTGCGCCATCGGCGTGCGGCCGATCGACCAGCACTTGGCCGGCCTCACCGCGCTCGGCGCCACGGTGACGCTCGAGCACGGCTACGTCGACGTGCGCGCCGCGCACTTGACCGGCGCCCGCTTCCGCTTCGCCATGCCGACCGTCACCGGCACCGAGAATCTGCTCATGGCGGCGGCGCTGGCGCGCGGCGAGACGGTGCTCGAGAACTGCGCCCGCGAGCCCGAGGTCGCCGACCTGGCGCGCCTTCTGGTCGCCATGGGGGCCGAGATCGACGGCGCCGGCACCGAGACGATCCGCCTGCGCGGCGTCCCCGCGCTGCACGGCGCGACGCACCGCGTGATTCCCGACCGGATCGAAGCCGGGACCTACCTCATCGCCGCGGCGATCACCGGCGGCGAGGTCACGCTGGTCGATGCCGTCGCCGCCGATCTCGAGCCCTTGCTCGATCTCCTGCGCGGCTGCGGCGTCGCCGTCGACCTCGGCGCCGGCGGCGAGATCACCGTGGCGCGCCCGGGCGCGCTGCGCCCGCGCGACGTGGTGACCGCCCCTTTCCCCGGCTTTCCGACCGACCTGCAGGCGCAGTCCATGGCGCTCGCGACGCAGGCCGAGGGGCTGACGACGATCTGCGAAACCGTCTTCGAGAACCGCTTCCAGCACGCCGCCGAACTGGCGCGCATGGGGGCCGACATCCGCCTCGACGGCCGCTATGCGCGCGTGCACGGGCGAACCGCGCTGTCGGGCGCCACCGTCATGGCCACCGACCTGCGCGCCTCGGCCTGCCTGGTGCTCGCCGGTCTGGTGGCCGAGGGCGAGACGATCGTCGACCGGATCTACCACCTCGATCGCGGCTACGAGGCGATGGAGGCAAAGCTGAACGCACTCGGCGCCAACGTCGCGCGGCGGCCCTCCGCTGGCGACGTCTAGGCGATGACCGCTGGCCGCCGGGCGGGGAGAGATCGCATGGACGAGAACTGCCTCTTCTGTCGCATCGTCGCCGGCGAGATTCCGGCCCGCCTGCTCTTCGAGGACGACCATCTCATCGCCTTCGCCGACATCGCCCCCCAGGCGCCGGTCCACCTGCTGATCGTGCCGAAGCGCCACATTCCGCATCTGTTCGCGACCGGCGAAGAGGATGCGGCGCTCCTCGGCCGGATGGTCGCTGCCGCGACCGATCTGGCGCGCCAGGCCGGTCTCGAGAACGACGGTTTCCGGCTGGTGATGAACTGTCTCGCCGGGGCCGGGCAGTCGGTCTTCCACCTCCATCTGCACCTGCTCGGCGGCGGGAGGCTGCAATTCCCTATAGCGTAAGAGTGCCCACTGAATATTGACACGTTTTTTTAGAGGAGGTTGAGATGACTGGGAAACACCTTGAAAAATTGTTCGAGCACAACCACTGGGCCAACCAGGAGATCCTGCGGGCGTGCGCGGCTCTC
>JBGARM010000482.1:0-2549 GCA_044230215.1 Thermoanaerobaculia bacterium
GATCCTGCTCGGCTACTCGACCGTCTTCGGCGACAACGCGAGCTCGCTCAACCCGATCGGCGACTTGTACAAGCAGCAGGTCTGGCAGCTCGCGCGCTTCCTCGGCGTGCCCGAACAGGTCGCCGCCAAGCGGCCTTCGGCGGATCTGTGGCCGGGGCAGACGTCGGAGGGAGAGCTCGGCTTCGAGTACGCGATGGCCGACGAGGTGCTCTACCTGCTGTTCGACCAGGGACTGACCGCCGACGAGGTGATCGACCGCGGCTATCCGGAGGCGGTCGTGGAGCGCATCGTCCAGCTCGAGCGCGCCAACCGTTTCAAGCGCCGGATGATGCTCATCGCCCGCCTGTCCGGAAGCGCCATCAACCTCGACCGCGAAATTCCGCGCGATTGAGCGGCCGCCTCCTCCTCGTCGCGACGCCGATCGGCAACCTCGACGATCTCGCGCCGCGGGCGGTCGCGGCGTTCGCGGCGGCCGACCTCGTCGCCTGTGAGGACACCCGCCGCACCGGCCTGCTGCTGCACAACCTGGGAATCAAGAAGCCGCTGGTTTCGCTGCACGAGCACAACGAACGCGCGCGCACCAGCTCGATCCTCGCGGCGCTCGAACAGGGGAAGACGGTCGCCGTCGCATCGGACGCCGGCACGCCGCTGCTCTCCGATCCCGGCTACGTCCTCACTCGCGCGGCGATCGCCGCCGGCCACCGGGTCGAGGCGATCCCGGGCGCCTCGGCGCCGCTCGTCGCCCTCCTCGTCTCCGGCCTGCCGCCGCATCCGTTCACCTTCGCCGGCTTCCCGCCGCCGAAGAGCGGCAAACGCAAGGCCTTCTTCCGCAGGTTCGCCGACCTCGGCCACACGCTGATCCTCTTCGAGTCGCCGCATCGGATCGTCGCCAGCCTCGAAGACGCCAGAGCCGAGCTCGGCGACCGCCAGGCGGCACTGGCGAGAGAGCTGACCAAGATGAACGAAGAGGTCCTCCGCGGCACCCTCGGCGAGATCCATGCGAACCTCGCCGCACGCGACCGCGTCCTCGGCGAATTCGTCCTGGTGATCGGCAGCGGCGGCGGCGAGCACGTCCAGGGAGACGGCAGCGGCGACGATCCCGCCGCCGACGACTGACGGTGCTCGGACGCCCCCTTTACTGGAGCTTCTTCCTTTCCTTCTCGAGACCCTTGGCCTCGTCGCGCTGCCGCTCGACCGCGGCACGAAAGGCGGCCTCCATCCGCTCCACCCAGGCCTTGTAGCCCGCCGGATCGACCCAGGGGTTGCGCAACCCCATGCCCATTGCGGCGCGCTCGCGCTTGCCGGCGAGATCGAAGAAGCCGCCGTGCGGCGCGAGGAAGATCTGCACCGGAAGCGCCTTCAGGGTCGCGAAGGTGCGTGCGTAGTCGGCGGCGATGCCGGGATAGCTCTCCCGGCCAACGAAGCGGTAGTCGAGAATCGACGCGCTGCAGACCACGACGACGTCGAGTGCATCGGCCTTGAAAGTCCACGTGGTGCAGCCCCGCGTGTGCCCGGGAGTCAGATGCACCGTGAGCTCCGCGCCGCCCAGCGTCACCTTTTCGCCGTCGGCGAGCCGGCGGTCGACGACAACCGGCGGGAACTGCCCCTCGTCGCCGAACCGGAAGTCCCCCTTGCCGCCGCTTTCGAGCAGTGTCGCATCCGCCGCGCTGGCGAAGACCCTGGCGCCGGTCGCAGCCTTGAGCTCGGCGAGCCCGCCGGCGTGATCGAAATGGGCGTGGCTGTTGAGCAGAATCTCGACATCTGCGAGCTTGAAGCCGAGCTTGACGACGTTCGCCTCGATCTGCGGCGCGGTCTCGACGAAGCCGCCGTCGATCAGGATGTGCCCCTCGGGCGTGGTGATGAGGTAGGACGCAATGTCCGATGCGCCGACATAGTAGAGATTCTCGGCGATGCGGAACGGCTCGACCGGCTGGTTCCACGAGCGCCACTCTTCGGTGGCCTGGCCCGACGCCGTCGCAGCGCGAAGCGCGAATAGCGCACACAATGAAAAAACTGCCGTTCGTCGCATCGGAAGGCCCCTTTTCGCGGACACCTTTTCTCTAGAGTCGGCCGGTGATCCAGCAGCCGCCGAGCACCTTGGTCCCCTGATAGAAGACCGCGGCCTGGCCGGGCGTGACGCCGCGCTGCGGTTCGGCGAAGTCGACCTCGACGCGGCCCGCAGGTTCCGTCCCCTGCGGCCGCACCAGCGCCGCGACACCGGAGTGCCGCGAGCGGATCTTGACGGTCACTTCGACCGGGCCCGCCGGCGGCTCGCCGATCCAGTGCAGGCGCTCGCCGGCGAGACCAGGGGCCATGAGGTCCGCCTCGTCGCCGACGACCACCGCGTTCTCTTCCGGCAGGACTTCGAGCACATACAGTCGTCTGCTGGAAGGGACTCCCAGCCCCCGGCGCTGGCCAACGGTGTAGCGGTAATAGGGATCCCCTTTGCCGAGCTTCTCGCCTTCAGGTGTTCGCACCTCGGCGGGCGAATCGTCCGGCGTGTCGCCGTACCTGCCGGGATGCTCGGCGATCTGACCCTCGACGAACTC
>JBGARM010000483.1:0-2548 GCA_044230215.1 Thermoanaerobaculia bacterium
GACGTGGACGTTGAAGACGCGTTCGAGCGACGCGAGAATGAAGGCACCGGCGACCAGACCCGTGATGTAGGGATAGAGCACGATGAGGATGCTCCACTGGAGCTCCATCTCGTTCGGATACATGAAGCCTTCGACGCCGGGGAGCGCGTGCACGGTCGGCTCGCTTTCAGCGCACCGCGGCGTCGAGGCCGTTGTAGTAGGCCTTCGCGCCGGTGGCGAGATTCGGTTTGAGCACCTGCACCTTGTGGGTGCGCAGGAACTCGTGGATCGGGTCTTTCGGGTTCTTCAGGTCGCCGAGCATGCGCGTCCCGGTCGGACATACTTCCACGCACGCCGTGGTGAGGCCCTTCGTGAT
The DNA here is from genome assembly GCA_044230215.1 of Thermoanaerobaculia bacterium. GTDB lineage: Bacteria > Acidobacteriota > Thermoanaerobaculia > Multivoradales > JAGPDF01 > JAGPDF01. Next base: position 356 of record JBGARM010000483.1, read on the forward strand.
GCGGTGGTAGCAGAGCGTGCACTTGTCGACCGTGTTGGTGCGCGGGTCGATGTAGCGGCAGCCGTAGGGGCAGGCTTGCACGCAGTAGCGGCAGCCGATGCAGTAGCTCTTGTCGACCAGCACCACGCCGTCCGGGCTCTCGAAGGTGGCGCCGACCGGGCAGACCTGGACGCAGGGCGAGTGCGCGCAGTGGTTGCACAGCTTCGGAACGAAGAAGCTCTTGGCTCCCTCGACCGGGTGTTCGAGGGGTGGAAAGCCATTGCGGCCGCCGTTGGGCGAATCGACGATCGGCAGGAGCTCGCGCTTCGGGTTCTTCATGTCCGGCGGCGGGATGGTGTAGCGCTCGACCCAGGTGCGCGAGAACCAGGCCTCGTCCGGCACGTCGTTCTCGAGCTTGCAGGCATCGACGCAGCGGCCGCAGCCGATGCACTTCTCGACGTCGATGAACATCGCCCACCAGTGCTCCTGGACGTCGTAGCCCGGCGCCTCCTGGGGTTTGCCAGCCTCGAGAAACGCCCAGGCCTCGGAGGCGGCGCCGGTGAGCATGAGGTAGAACGTCCCCTGGGCGAGGAATTCGCGGCGGTCGAGACTCATCGGATTCTCCTCGTCACTGGGCCGGATCGTGGGCGTCATGACATTCGGTGCAGGCGGCGCCTTCGCTGTGCGCCGCGACGTCGACTTGCGGCTGCGTCTTGGGCCGCGACGGGTTGGCGGCGTGGCAGCGCGAACAGAGGTCGACGGCGTCGATCTTCGCCGGCTTGACGGCGTCGGAATCGGCGACATGCGCCGCGAGCGGCCCGTGGCAGGACTCGCAGCCGACCTTCTGGTGCTTCGAGGCCGCCAGCTGGGTGACCACTTCGGAGTGGCACTCGTCGCAGGCGGCGCGGCCGGCGAAGTGCAGCGGCTTCTGCTGGTTGGCGGCGATGGCGCCGGTGCGGAAGTGGCCGAGCTCGCCGAACCCTGCGGGCAGCAGAAACGCCCGGATCACGAGGAAGATGGCGATCCCGGCGGCGAACAACAATGCCAGACGAAGCAGATGTTCGGCGTCTTTCGGGACCCTGAGCATGCCTTTCCTCCTGTGGCGTTGCGCGAGGTCACTTTGTCGGCATTCGCCGGCGCGACCAACCGTCAATGGGGTGGGAGATCCGCGCTACCTCTCGGGGTAGCTGCGGTATCGTCCGGCGCATGTGTCCCGGAATGCGCTGCCTCCTGGCGCTCGCCGCCTCGGCCCTGTGGCTCGCGCCGCCGGCGCGCGCCGGTGCGGGAGGCGTCGCCGCTTTCGCCCTCGACGCCTGCCGGGTGGAGAGCTCCGTCCCGGCTCTGGACGCTTCCGGGTTCTCGCTGCTGGCGATGGGCAGTCCCAGTCCCGCCGACTGTGCGGCGGCGACCTCGAACCCGTCACCCGCCTACGATCCGACGAGCGTCCTGACGATTCAGGTCGTCGTGCACGTCATCCAGAACGACGGTTGCGTCGCGGGCGGCCTCAGCGACGCCCAGGTGGCGAGCCAGATCGAGGTCATGAACGAGGACTTCCGCGCTCTCGCCGGAACGCCCGGCAGCGGTGGTGTCGACGCGCAGATCGCCTTCGCACTGGCGACCGTCGATCCGCTGGGGAACCCGACCAGCGGCATCACCCGCGACTGCAACACCACCTGGTACAACGATCCCAGTCCCTGTCCCTACTGCGCGACGCTCGCCTGGGACCCGACGCGCTATCTCAATCTCTACACCAACACCGCCGCCAACGCGCGCGGCTACGTGCCGTTCCTGCCGTCGGCTCCGGGGGCGGGCGTCGGCACGAACCTCGACCGGGTGGTGATCAACACGCTCGCCTTCGGCCGCCCCGGTCCGGTCCCGGCGCATGCCGGCGGCCGCACGGTGACGCACGAGGTCGGCCACTATCTCGGGCTCTACCACGTCTACTTCAACGGCTGCGGCGTCGCGACGGCGCCGGAGTGCTATGCCACTGGCGATCTGCTCTGCGACACGCTGCCCGACGCCGTCGATCACCACGGCTGCCCGTCCGACACCACGCAGTGCGGCGGCGTCACCGCTCCGGTGGAGAACTACATGGAGCTCTCCGACGACACCTGCCTCGAGCGCTTCACTCTCGAGCAGGTGCGACGGATGCGCTGCACGCTGCAGCACTTCCGGCCCGGCCTCGCGACGGCTTCCGGGCTCTTTTCGGACGGC
>JBGARM010000484.1:0-2548 GCA_044230215.1 Thermoanaerobaculia bacterium
GTCGGGGCTCGTCGTGGCGGAACGGAGGCGGCGCTACACCGATGACGTCCCGAAGGCCCTCGAGGCGCGGGTGCGCTCGCTCTGCCTCGCGCTCCCCGAGGCGCAGCGCACGGCGCTCACTCTGCACGACCTCGAGGAGATGACCGCCGCCGAGGCCGGCGCCCTTCTGGGTATCGACGCCAACGCCGTCAAGCAGCGTGTCCACCGCGCGCGCCGGAATCTGCGCCAGCGCATCGCCCGCGAGTTCGCCGCCCGCGGCGTCGCGCTCGAGGCGATGGACGAGATCGGCTGCGTCTCCGGCCTGTTCGCCGAGAGCGCCGCATCGGGCCTGCCTGCCCGCCCGAGCTGAGGGTCGGCTAAGCTTCCCGCAGGCTGCTGCCGTCCGGGAACCATCGATGAGTCAGGAACCGAGGACCGAGAGTCTCGGCTCGTCAGGCGCAAGACCCCTGGCGCGCATCGAGCTGCTTGCCGGCGGCACCGAGCTCGCGCAGCGTTTCGAGATCCGCGACGTCCTCGGCACCGGCGGCTACGCCGTGGTCTACCGCGCTTTCGATCGCACGCTCGCGCGCGAGGTGGCGCTCAAGGTCCTGCGTCCGGACCGGTTCTCGCCGGGTGCCCTCCTCCGCCTGCGGCGCGAGGCTGCGGTCGCCCGCGACGTCGTCCATCCGCGCATCGTGCGGATCTTCGACATCGAAGAGGCCGGCGAGACGGTCTTCCTGACGATGGAGGTCGTCGAGGGCGGCTCGCTCGTCGACCGCCTGGCGCGGCACGCATCGGAAAATCCGGTGCCGATCGACGACGCGGTGAAGTGGGCGACGCAGGCGCTCGAAGGCCTCGCTGCCCTGCACGGACTGGGCATCCTCCATCGCGACATCAAGCCGGGGAATCTCCTGCTGACCGCCGAGAACGACGTCAAGCTCTCCGACTTCGGCCTGGCGCTCCACCTCGACCGCGACGAGACCCGCGCCACCACCCACGAGTCGATCCTCGGCACGCTCGAATACCTCTCGCCGGAGCAGGCCCTCGGCCAGCCGGTCGATGCGCGCTCGGACCTCTACGCACTGGGCGTCGTGCTGTTCGAGATGATCGCCGGCCGCCTGCCGTTCGTGACCCAGTCGTCGCTCGGCTCGCTGCTCGAGCGCTTGCGCCAGGACCAGACTCCCGACCTCGCGAAGCTCCGGCCCGAGACGCCGGCGTGGCTCGCCGCCGTCGTGCGCCGCTTGCTCGAACGCGATCCGGCCCAGCGCTATCCCTCGGCGGCGACGGTGTTGGCCGACCTCCGGGCTCGGTCGGCGAGCTCGGACGCCCCGGCCCGCCGGCGCGGCGGCCTGCGGCCCGGACGCCGCGCCCTGCTCGCCTGTGCTCTCGGCTGCGCGCTGGTCGCCGCAACCTGGGGGGTACGCGCCTGGCAGCGCTCGCGCTTCTCGCACATCGTGCCCGACGGCGTCCGCGCCGTGCGGGCGCTCGACCGCGCCGGCCGCACGCTGTGGAAGAAGGAGCCGGTGAACGTCGACGGCAACTTCGTCCGCCTCCACACGGCCCAGCGCGGCGACGTCGTCGCGGCCTGCCTCGTCCCCGCCGGGCAATCGATGAATCAGACCGACTCGTTCCTCGATCTGCTCGACCCGCAGACTGGCCGCTCGATCGAGCGCCTGCTGCTGCCCTCCGGACACCACCATTTCGACGGCTTCGCCGACAGCTACGGCGAGTGGCTCGAGACTCTCGATCTCGACGACGACGGCTACGACGAGCTCCTGGTGAGCTTCGCCCACAGCCCCTACTATCCGAGCTACAACGTGCTGGTCGAACCCGACCGTCACGCCTCGCGCCTGGTCTTCGCCAGCGCCGGGCACCATCGCCTCGCCGGCGCCGTCGACCTCGACGGCGACGGCCGCCGCGAGCTCCTGCTCTGGGGGATCAACAACCGCGTCGGCTGGGCGAGCGGCATCGCTGCCGTCCGGGTGCCGCCGGCCCGCTCCTCGCAGGCCGCCGAAAACCAGGAGGCTTCGATGGCCCGCGCTCCCGACCTCTACATCGACAGCCTCGGCAACGCCAACCTCCTGTGGTACGAGTTGCTGCCGCCGCCTTTGCTCTTCGCCAAGAACTCCCGCCTCGAGGTCGACGCCAGCCGCCGGCGCCTGCTCCTCGGGCGCGAGATCGGCGCCCCGGTCGAGCTCGGTTTCGACGGCTTCCTCGCCGGCACGGGAGCCGGAAAGCCGCCCTCCGCGCGCGAGACGAGCCGGCTCGAGACCTACGCGAATCTGCGCGAGAGCGCCCGCCTCGAGCGCACCGGGCACCCGGGCGACGCGGTCGCCGTTCTCGCTGCGGCGGTCGCAGCGGCCACCGCCGCGGACGACCCGGCGCTCGTCGATTGGGCAAGGCGCCGCGAGGCGCGAGCGCTCCTTGCCGCGGGCGACCGCGCGGCGGCGCTGGCGCGCTACGAAGATCTCTTTAGCGACGAGGCGCTGCGAAGCGAAACCCCTTACGTTCAGGCCATGAGCGCCCTCAGCCGCTTCCTGGAGCGGCAGCCAGCTTTCGGGCCATCGGC
>JBGARM010000485.1:0-2515 GCA_044230215.1 Thermoanaerobaculia bacterium
CAGGGCAAGCGTTCCACCGCAGCAGATCTCGACGTCGTCGGGGTGCGCCCCGATCGCCAGCACGTCGACCGTCATGGGAGTGCCCCCTCTCCTTCCGCAAGCCTCACCGGCAACCGCTCTTCGGGGCTCGCCGGCCGCACGAACCGCGCCCGCTGGCGCAGCACGGGAAGGAGCGCCGCCACCGCGAGCAGCACCGCGACGGCGCCGGCCGCGAGCCGCCACTGCGGCGGCGCCAGCAGCAGGACCGCGGCCACCGTCGCCACCCAGCGCGCCGTCTCGCTCGCCGGCAGCCAGGCGCGGCAATCGAACAGCCCGCCGACGTTGGCGAGACCCCAGACGGCGAAGAGCGCCAGCGCCATCTTGACGACGTTGCCGAGGAGGCCGCCGCCGAAGAGCAGGGCGATGACCGCCGCCATGGCGAGCAGGAACTGACCGACCGCGGGGACAGCCAGGCCCACGGGCGGGCGGGCGTCGTACTTGCGGCCGTCGAGCGGCGTGTAGGGCGGCGTGTCGAACGGCACGTCGGCGGGACGCCAGCCGGGGCCCTTGAGAAAGATGAGCAGCTTGTCGCGCCACCGGCGCGTGCGGCGCGCCACGGCGAGGAGCTCGCCGAAATACTGCAGGTTCGCCCACAGCGGATTCCAGTTGGCGAGCGGCCGGGTGACGCCGTAGGCCGGCTCCTCCTCCTCGCGCTGGAAAGTACCGAACAGCCGGTCCCAGACGATCAGCACGCCGCCGTGGTTGCGATCGATGTACTTCGCGTTCGAGCCGTGGTGGACGCGATGGTTCGACGGCGTGTTGAGCACCGCGTCGAGAAAACCCAGCCGCCCGATCGTCCGGGTGTGAATCCAGAACTGGTAAAGGGTGTCGAACGCGTCGAGCGCCAGGAACATCATCGGCGGCACGCCGAGAAGGGCGAGCGGCCAGTAGAACGGCGCGCCGAGAAACTGCTGCACCGCGCTCTGGCGGAGAGCCACCGACAGGTTGTACTCCTCGCTCTGGTGGTGAACGATGTGCGCCGCCCAGAGGAAGTTCACCTCGTGACTGGCGCGGTGAAACCAGTAGTAGAAGAAGTCGATGCCGAGGAAAGCGATCGGCCAGTGGATCCAGTTGCCGGGGTCGAGGCTGAACAGGGCGAAGCGCTCGAAGATGAGGATGTAGCCGGCGAACAGCACGGTCTTGCCAAAAACCCCCGCCAGCTGCTGGATCGTGCCGCAGGCCAAGTCGTTGATGGTGTCGTTCAGCCGGTAGAGGGCTCTTCTCTCGCGGCGCTCGATCCAGATCTCGAGCCCGATCAGCAGAAAGAAGACCGGAATCGACAACGCGATGGCGTTGAACCCCTGCTGGCTCATGCTTGGCTCATGCCTGGCTCATGACAGCGGAGCGATGTTAGCCCGATCCGGTCCGCTCGCGGCGGCGAGCGCCGGCGACCGGTCGAGGCCGGGATCGAGGAGCACCAGGTAGCGCGGATCGAGCGCCAGCTGGTCGAGCAGCGCCGCGCCGAAGCTCTCACCGTAGCGGCCGGCGAACCAGGCCGTCGACAGCACTCTTTCCTGCAGTCCGCCGTCGGGGCGGGTCGCCTGTCGCAGGTGATCGAAGCGCTGCCGCGCGACACCGCCGCGGCGCGCCGCCGCCGCTTCGACCCTGGCGGCGAAAGCGTCGAGCGCGCCGAGGAGCGTCTCGCGGGTCTTCGTCCACGCCTTCTCGAGCACCGGGTCGAGGGCGATCGCCGGCGAGCGCAGGCCGTCGACCAGCCGCTCGGCTGCCTGGCGCGGCTCGGCGACGAAGCCGCCGCCGGCTCCGGCCGCGAGCCGGCGGGCGATCGCCTCCGGTGCGAACAGCAACTCTGCGAGCCCGGCGCCGAGCTCTGCCAGGTGCTCTCTCTGGCGGCGGTCGAAGACCAGGACCTGCGGTCGGAGCGCCGTCCACGGCGCCGCCACGCCGAGGATGGGATAGACCGCCGCCGCCTGGGCGAGATAGGCGGTCTCCCCCGGCCCCATGACTTGCAGAGTCGTCCCGAGGACGGCGTCCTGGATCGCCGGCCGGGCGAGGACGCCGGGGGAGACGAGAGCCGGATCGCGCTCCAGCAACGCCACGAGCGCGTCCACCGGTTCCGCCGGCTCGCTGGCCGGAGCGCCGCGCAGCCGGTACCCGGCTTCGCCGTTCCACTCGATGCGGCGGCGCGCGCCGTCGCGCAGCAGGAAGAGGGGACTGGCGCCGCGCTGCGGCGTCACCTGGAGCTCGAAGCCGCGTCCGACGATGCGCTGTTCGGCGGCCAGATAGGCTGCCTCCACTTCGCCGCGCGCCGCGATCAGCCGCAGCAGGTGCGGCCGCTCGGCGAGCTTCAGCTCGGGCAGCATCGAGTCGAGCATCAGCGGCGAGCGCGCGCCGATTCACGATCCCGACGCGCTCGGGGTCATCTTCGGGCTGACCCTCGGCCACGGTCGCGCCCACGTGTACCGGGCGTTGCTCGAGGCGACGGGCCTGGGCACCAGGCACATCCTCGAGGGCCTAC
>JBGARM010000486.1:0-2496 GCA_044230215.1 Thermoanaerobaculia bacterium
GCCGCGGCGCTGGCCGGCGGCGATGCGCGCGGGCTGCTCGAGCGGCTGGCGCATCTCTATCCCGGGCGCGTGCACGTCGAGCTGCAACGCCACGGCCGGCGCGAGGAGGAGCGCCGCAACCAGGCGGCGGCCGACCTCGCCGCGCGGCTCCGCCTGCCGCTCGTCGCCACCAACGGCGTGCGCTACGCCCGGCGCGAGGACAAGCCGCTGCACGACATCCTGACCGCCATCCGCCATCACGCGACGCTCGACACGGCGGGCTCGCTGCTCGCGGCGCAGCGCGAGCGTCACCTTCTGCCCGCCGCCGAGATGGCGCGCCGCTTCGTCGACCTGCCGCAGGCGGTGACCCACGCCCACGAGCTAGCGCAGCAGCTCGACTTCACCCTCGCCGACCTGGGCTACCGCTTCCCCGACTTCCCCCTGCCACCCGGCGAGACGCCCTCCTCCTACCTCCGGCAGATCACCTGGAACCGCGCCCGGGCCCGTTTCCGCCCGCTCTCGGCGCGCGCCCAGGCGCAGCTCGCCAGGGAGCTGGCGATGATCGAGAAGCTCGGCCTCGACGGCTACTTCCTCATCGTCTGGGACATCGTCGAGTTCTGCCGCCGCGAGCGGATCCTCTGCCAGGGGCGCGGCTCGGCGGCCAACAGCGCGGTCTGCTATGCGCTGGGCATCACCGCCATCGATCCGGTGAAGATGGAGCTGCTGTTCGAGCGCTTCCTCTCCGAGGAGCGCGGCGAGTGGCCCGACATCGACCTCGACCTGCCCTCGGGCGACCCGCGCGAGAAGGTCATCCAATACGTCTACAGGCGCTACGGTTCGGAGGCTGGAGGAGGCGGCGCAGCGATGACCGCCAACGTCATCACCTACCGCGACCGCTCGGCGGCGCGGGAGGTGGCGAAGGCGCTCGGCTACTCGCGCGAGCAGGAGGACCGGCTGGCCAAGCAGCTCGGCCACTTCCGCTACGACCTCGAGCGCGGCGACCCCAAGCATTTCGAGCGTGAGCTCGCGACCGCCGGGTTCGATCCGGAGGAGCCGCGCAACCGCCTGTTCGGCCTCTACTGGCGGAAGATCCAGAACCTGCCGCGCCACCTCGGGCAGCACTCCGGCGGCATGGTGATCGCGGCCGGCCGGCTCGACGAAGTGGTGCCGCTCGAGCCGGCAGCGATGCCGGGGCGCACCATCGTGCAGTGGGACAAGGACGACTGCGCCGACCTCGGGATCATCAAAGTCGATCTCCTGGGGCTGGGGATGCTCAACGCCCTCGCGGAGGCGATCCCGATCATCCGCGACCACGAGCGGACGAGCGTCGACCTCGCCCACCTGCCGGCCGACGACCCCAAGGTCTACGCCATGCTGCGCGCGGCCGACACGGTCGGCGTCTTTCAGGTCGAGAGCCGTGCCCAGATGGCCTCGCTGCCGAGGAACGCCCCGACCCGCTTCTACGATCTCGTCATCCAGGTCGCCATCATCCGCCCGGGGCCGATCACCGGCGGCATGGTGCATCCGTTCTTCGAGCGCCGCCGCGGGCGCGCGCCGGTGACCTACTTCGACCCCTGCCTCGAACCGATCCTCAAACGGACGCTCGGTATTCCGCTCTTCCAGGAGCAGCTCCTGCGCATCGCCATGACCGCCGCCGGCTTTACAGGCGGCGAGGCCGAGGAGCTGCGGCGGGCGATGGGCTTCAAGCGCTCGGTCGAGCGCATGGAGGCGATCGAGGCGCGGCTGCGCTCCGGCATGGCGGCGCGCGGCATCACCGGCGCCAACCAGGACCAGATCGTCCAGTCGATCACCTCGTTCGCGCTCTACGGCTTCCCCGAGTCGCACGCCGCCTCGTTCGCGCTCATCGCCTACGCCTCGGCCTATCTCAAGGCCTATCACCCGACCGCCTTTCTCATCGCGCTGCTCAACGCCTGGCCGATGGGCTTCTACCACCCGGCGTCGCTGGTCAAGGACGCCCAGCGTCACGGCGTCGCTGTTCTACCGATCGATGTGAATTTTTCAGGGTGGCGGTGCTCTTGGGAAGAGCTGAAAAACAAAAGCGCACACAAGGAACCGGCTCCGTCGTCGGTGCGTGCTGCGGGCGCCTGCCGAATTGGCCTGCGTTACATCTCGGGGCTGCGGCGCGAGACCGGCGAGCGCATCGCGGCTGAGCGCCAAACGGCACCCTTCCGCGATGTCGAGCAGCTCAAGCACCGGGCGGAGCTGCGCGGCGAAGAGATGGCGCGGCTTTCGGAAGCCGGCGCTCTCGCCTCTCTGGGACTCACTCGGCGCGCGGCACTCTGGCAGGCGGCACTCGCGGTGCGGCCGAAAGGGGCGCTGTTCGACGATCGCGACGGTGGGGCCGGAGCCGAGTCCACCGCCAGTCCGCTGCCGGAGATGTCGCCCTACGAGGAGACGGTGGCCGACTTCACCGGCACCGGCCTCACCGTTGGCGCCCACCCCCTGGCCTACGCGCGCCCGGCGTTGCGGCGGCGGGGAGTGGTGACGGCGGTCGAG
>JBGARM010000487.1:0-2486 GCA_044230215.1 Thermoanaerobaculia bacterium
CGGCGACGGCGAGCGGGCGCGTCCGGCGGCGCCGCTCCTCGACTACCCGCACGTGCCGCCGATGTCGCTGCGCGGCGGCGACGGCTTCGACCTGGTGCGGGCCGACATCGCGCTGCCGAAGCTCGCCCGCATCGGCTACGTGCTCGGCGCCTCCGACAAGGTGCCGGGTCTGCTTGCCGAGATCGGTCTGCCAATCACGCTCCTCGCCGCCGCCGACCTCGACTCCGACGGCGCGCTCGACCTCGTCGTCGGCAGCCGCGCCTACGAGACCGACACGGCGCTCACGAAAGCGAACGCTCGTCTCCTCGACTACGTGCGCGCCGGCGGCCTGATGATCGTGCAGTACCAGCAGTACCCGTTCATCGACGGCAAGTTCGCGCCGTTCCTGCTCGAGATCGCCCGTCCGCACGACCGCATCACCGACGAGACCGCGCCGGCGAAGCTCCTCGTCGCCGACCATCCGGCGTTCACGACGCCGAACCGGATAGGCGCCGCCGACTGGGACGGCTGGGTGCAGGAGCGCGGCCTCTACATGCCGGGCACCTGGGACGCCGCCTACACCCCGCTCCTCGAGTTCCAGGACCCCGGCCAGTCGCCGCAGAAAGGCGCCCTGCTGATCGCGAAGCTCGGGAAGGGAACCTACGTCTACACCGGCCTGGCGTTCTTCAGGCAACTGCCCGCGGGGGTGCCAGGCGCCTACCGCCTGTTCGCGAATCTGCTGGCGCTCGGCGAGTGAGGCGCTGCGCACTGAAGCGGCGCGAAGCGCGCGGCGGAGAGCCGCGGGACTGCGGCTACAATGGCTCCGATGACCCCCAAGGCAGCCGTGTCGACATGGCGTCGTAGCTACTGGACAGCTGGCCCGGCGCGCGCTGCGCTCGCAGTGATCGCCCAGCTTTCATTCGCGATCCACGCGCCGGCGGCAGCGCAGCCGATCGATGCGCCTTACCTCGTGCGCGACATCCAGCCGGCGGTTTCCTCGGATCTCAGCGCGGGATCCGTCACGCGGCTCGAAGAGTCGCTCGCGGATTGGGTCCCCTTCTGGACGGCGCCGGGGACCCAGGCAGCGGGGTTGTGGGCCACCGACGGGACGACGGCCGGCACGCGGTTGCTCACCGACCTGGTGCGGCTCGACTACGGCAATTGGGCTTTCGGACTCTGCTTCTCGGGGCAAACCTGGTACTTCTGGAACACGGATAGCGATGGCATCGCGCTCTGGCGGACGGAGGGGTCGAACGCGACGACGGAGCTGGTGGCCCGCTGGCCGGCGGAATACACCTTCCTGACGCCGTTCCAGTTCGAGTCGAAGTCGTGCAGTCGCCACAGCGGAGGCGGGCAGATCCTCTTCTGGCTGGAGCGCGAGTTGGACATGTCGAACTATCGCGTCGAGCTGTGGTCGACCGACGGCTCGACGGCGGGCACGCATTTCCTCCGCGACCTGGGGCTCGACACCTATTACCACAACGCCCTGATGACCTTCGCCCAACATGGCGACAAGGTCGAGTTCAGCCTCCAGGTCGCCGACAACGGCTACGGTCTCTGGGAATCGGACGGCACCGCCGCAGGCACGGTCGAGATCGTCGAGGCGCCTCCGGAAGCTCCGACATTCTGGCCGACCTATCTCCTCGCCCACGGAGATCGCACCTATTTCAGGTCGTGGGCCGCTTCGATCCTCGACGGAATGGTCTTCGGATACACCGACGGAACTCCCCAGGGGACACATTTCTTTCCCGAGCTCCGACTCGAGGAGTACTACTTCAACACTCCGGGGTTCACCTTTGCAGGCGACTACCTCACATTTCCGTCGGGAACACCGGCGGGCTGGGCCATCTACTCGATCGGCCCTGACGAAGCTGCGCCGTCGGCGGTGAAAAGCTACCCGGCCGGGTCGGCGATCCGGGCCTTCTCGTGGCAAGAGGAGTTCACCGTCGAAGGGAAGGCCGTCTTCCTGGCGGTGGTTCCGTTGACTCCGAGCCCGGACGTCTCCTACGAGACGCGGCTCGTTGCGACGGGCGGTACGGTCGCGACCACGGAGGAGATCGCGACGTTCTGCCCCGGAGGAGAGCCGAACTGCGAAATCCTGCCCGTCGGCAAGGCCGGCGAGGCGCTGGTCTTTCTCGAGCGAACGCCCACCGGCTGCAATCTCTGGCGGACGAACGGCACGGTTGCGGGAACGGTTCAAGTGCAAACACTGGGAGTCTTCTGCCCCGGCTACCCGTTCACGTCGGTCTCGGCCGGCCCCAGGGTCTACTTTTTCGCCGAAGGTCTCTGGGCGTCGGACGGCACCGAGTCGGGGACGGAGAGAGTCGTTCCGCCGGAGCTTCTCAATGGGTACGGCGGGTTCGACGCTGGCGCGGCGCCGCTTGCCAACGGCGACCTCGTCTTCGCGCTCGACACGGTGAGCTCCGGCGCCGAGCCGTGGTTCAGCGATGGCACGGCGGCGGGAACGAGGCGGCTCGCCGACCTCACCGCGACCGCCGCTTCTTCCG
>JBGARM010000488.1:0-2463 GCA_044230215.1 Thermoanaerobaculia bacterium
GATGCGGATGAAGCTCGTCACCATGCCGTGGCCGAACCCACGCCGTAGCTCCAGCACCGAGCCCACGTCGGCGAGCGTCTCGATCACGCGGCGGATGTCGTACACACGCAGGCGGTTTTCGGGGACGATGGCGCGCATCTGGCGCTGGTCCGGCGCCTCCCACTCGCGCACGCCCTCCATGAAGTTCCGCCAGGCGCACCCCTTCTGCGACACCCTCGCCGCCCACGAGTGCGCCAAGCGCGACAACCTCACCGGGCTCTACAACGACCGCTACCTGCACTCGGCGCTCGAGCAGACGCTCGCCCGCTGCCGGCCCGAAGAGTGCGACGTCTCGCTGCTCTTCCTCGACCTCGACTACTTCAAGCTGGTGAACGACAAGCACGGCCACCTGGCCGGCTCCCAGGTGCTGCGCGAGACCGGGCAGCTCCTGCGGCGCTCGGTGGGGCTGGCGCGCGCGCTGGTGGCGCGCTACGGCGGCGACGAGTTCGTGATCGTCATTCCGGAGACCTCGGCGGCCGAGGCGATGGCGATCGCCGAACGCCTGCGGGCCGACATCGAACGCGCCGTCTTCTGCGACTCGGCGGGAGAAATCCAGCCGGAGCCGCTCTTCCTTCAGGGCTTGAGCTGCTCGATCGGTGTGGCCACCCTCTTCCGCCATGTGGCGAAGGAGCAGAGCCTCGCCGTCGCCAAGAGCCAGATCCTCCGGCTCGCCGACTCGGCGATGTACCGCGCCAAGGAGGCCGGCCGCAACCGGGTGATGCTCGCCGACACTGCGGCCGACCTGAACTCCGGGCTGTCACGCACTGCGGCGCGTTGACCGGTTTTCCGCCGGGCTGATAGGCTGAGCCTGCTGCGGCTTGCCCGCGAAGGCGTTCCCGCCTTTCGAATCAATGACTTCCCGCACCTCCATGGCCAGTACCCAGATCGACGCGAGGCCCCGATGACGACCACCGTCCACAACTCCGTTCGCTTCACTCCGCAAGAGGTGCGCGAGGTGCTCGCCCGGCACATCCTCGTCGACGGCTACCACTTGGTGCAGGACATCGAGAAGAGCCACGGCGTCTATCTCCACGACGCCGTGCGCGGCCGCGACGTGCTCGACTTTTTCGGCCACTTCTCCACTTCGCCGCTGGGCTTCAACCATCCCAAGCTCACGACGCCGGAGTTTGCGCAGCGGATCCTGCCGGCGGCGCTCAACAAGCCGGCCAACTCGGACATCTACACGACCTTCATGGCCGAGTTCGTCGAGACCTTCTCGCGCACCGTCCCCGAGGCCTTCCGCAAGCACCTCTTCTTCATCGAAGGCGGCGCGGCGGCGGTCGAGAACACACTCAAAGTCGCCTTCGACTGGAAGGTGCGCAAGAACCTCGCCGCCGGACGGGGCGAAATGGGGTCGCAGATCCTGCACTTCCGCCAGGCCTTCCACGGCCGCAGCGGCTACACCCTGTCGCTGACCAACACCGCCGACCCGAGGAAGACCCAGTACTTCCCCAAGTTCCCCTGGCCGCGGATCGTCAACCCGATGCTGCGCTTCCCGTCGACGCCGGAGAACCTCGAGGCGACGCTGGCGCTCGAGCGCCAGGCGGTGGCCGAGATCGAAGCCGCGGTGGCGAAGCATCGCCACGACATCGCCGCGCTCATCGTCGAGCCCATCCAGGGCGAAGGCGGCGACAACCACTTCCGCGCCGATTTCCTGAAGCAGCTCCGGACGCTCGCCGACGAGCACGAGTTCCTGCTCATTTTCGACGAGGTGCAGACCGGCTTCGGGACGACCGGCAAGTGGTGGTCGTTCGAACATTTCGGTGTCGAGCCCGATCTCTTCTCCTTCGCCAAGAAGACGCAGGTCTGCGGCCTCGCCGCCGGCCCCCGGGTCGAGGAGGTCGACTCGGTGTTCAAGATCTCCTCGCGCATCAATTCGACCTGGGGCGGCAACCTCGTCGACATGGTGCGCTGCCAGCGGATCATCGAGGTTATCGAGGAAGAGGGCCTGCTCGGCAACGCCACCGAGGTCGGCGCGCATCTGGTGGAAGGCTTCCGCCAGCTCGAGCGCCTCTTCCCCGGCAAGGTCACCAACGGCCGCGGGCGCGGTCTCTTCGTCGCCTTCGACCTGCCGGATACCGACACGCGCAACCGGACGCTCACCGCGCTCAACGAGAGCGACGTTCTCGGGCTCGCCTCGGGCGATCACGCCATCCGCATGCGCCCGCCGCTGGTGCTGTCGCTGGCGGAGGCCGACGAAGGCCTGCGTCGCATCGAACGGGCGCTGGCGACGATCCTCGGCTAGGGCGGAGCACAGCGGTCGCGCGGAAAGGCGGCCGCAGCGGACTCTTCGAGCGCAGCGGCGCTCGGCACTTTCACCCGGCGCACGCCCGCCCGCTCGACGCGGATCCGCGCGATGTCCGCCGGCCACGCCGACCGCCGGAAAAGATGCAGCGAGACGGCGAGCGCCGGCGTGGAGTCGAT
>JBGARM010000489.1:0-2454 GCA_044230215.1 Thermoanaerobaculia bacterium
TGTCGCGAATGAACGTCGTCGCCTCCGCCACCTTTTCGAGTCGCGCCTTTTCCTTGAACTCGCCGGCGAGTGACTTGCGAAGCACAGCAAATCGTTTAAGCTCAGCCTCAAGCTGTGCGGCTCGATCCTGCGCGGCGTCGTGCCGCGCGAGCTCGGTCCGGGGGCCTACCCCGAGGTCGAGGCGCTCAAGGCCCAGGCGATCGCGGCGAGAAGCTACACGCTCCGGAACCTCGGCGAGTTCGCCGACGAGGGCTACGATCTCTGCGGTACGCCGCGTTGCCAGGTCTACGGTGGCATGGACGACGAGCATCCGCTCTCCGATCGCGCCGTCGCCGAGACCGCGGGCGAGGTCCTGATCTACGACGGGCAACCGATCGACGCCCTCTACAGCGCGACGTGCGGCGGCCACACCGAGAACGTCGAGGTGATTTTTCCGCTGAAGCGGGCCCCCTACCTGCGCGGCGTGCCGTGCATCGAAGCGGGCGAGGTGACGCTGCGCGACGCCGCCCGAGGCGGCGCGGTGCGGCTACCGCGGCGGCTTCTCGAGCGCGCGCTGCCCGGGCTCGGGCTGGGCGGGCGGCTCGACAGCCCCGCGGCGCTCGAGGAGGCGTTCACCCGCCTCGCCCGCACCGCCGGCCTCGCCACGCCGGAGGATCACCTTGCGAGCCTCGAGCGTCGCGAGGTGCAGCGTTTTCTCGGTTCGCTGTTCGATCTGGCGGCCGACGCGCGCCTGTTCGTGCGCCCCGAAGAGCTCGGATATCTGGTGGCGAATCCGCCGCCGGATTGGGACGTCGCCGACCGGCGGCTCGCCGCGTTCCTGGTCGAAAGCGGCTTCTCGGCCGCGCCGGCCGGCGGCGCGACGCGGTTCGCCACCGACGAGGCCGAGGACCTCCTGCTGCAGCTGGCGCTCTTCCTGCGCGTTCTCGAGCGCCGCGAGGCCGGCTTCTCGAGCATCTCCGGCCGCGAGCTGGTGGCGCGCGACGCCGGCACCGAGCTGCACTTCGCGCTGACGGACGACCTCGCGACCTACCGGCTCGAAGGCGCAGCGGCGCGCGCCGGCGACCTCGTGCTGGAGGCCGGAGATGTCCTCCACCTCTACCTTCTCGACGGCGCGCTCGTCGCCGTCGCGCAGGAGGTCGATCCGCGCGGCGCCGGCTTCGACCGCACCCACAACCTGTCGCGATGGACGCGTTTTCGCAGCGACTCCGAGCTCGCCGCGTCGGTGGCGGCAAGGCTTCCCGGATTCGCCTTCCGCAGCTTCGAGGTCCTGCTGCGCGGGGTTTCCGGGCGGGTAGGCAAGATCCGGCTCTTCGGCGGCACCCGGGAGTCGGCCGAGACGGTCGACGTCTCCGGGCTCGCCGTCCGCTGGACGCTCGACCTGCCCGACACCCTGTTCACCGCCCGGCGACTCGCGCCGGCCAAGGGAGAGGCGGGCTGGCAGTTCTCCGGCCGCGGCTGGGGGCACGGGGTCGGCCTCTGCCAGGTCGGTTCCTACGGCATGGCCCGCCGCGGTCACGCCTACCGCGAGATCCTGGAGCACTACTACGGCGGCGCGATGCTGCAGAAGATCGTCTATTCCGGAGCGCCTACCGCTTCAATTGCCGCTCCGGGGGCGGCGCGGTAGCATCGGCGAGCCGCACAGGAGCCTCCATGGACTTTTCTCTCACCGCAGAACAGCGCGCCATTCGTGAGATGGCGCGGAAGTTCGCCCTCAGCGAAGTCGATCCGATCGTCGACGACATCGATGAGACCCAGAAGTTCCCCATGGAGGTCATGCGCAAGGCGGCCGAGCTCGGCTTCCTCGGCATCATCTTCCCCGAGGAGTACGGCGGCGCCGGCCTGGGTTACATCGAGTACGTGCTGATCGTCACCGAGCTCTCCAAAGTCGATCCGTCGGTCGGCATCAGCGTTGCGGCGCACAACTCGCTCGGCACCAACCACATCTACAAATTCGGCAATGCCGAGCAGCGCCAGCGCTGGGTGACGCCGCTCGCCACCGGGCAGAAGATCGCCGCCTGGGCGCTCACCGAGCCCGGCTCGGGCTCCGACGCGGCGGGCCTGCGCACGACGGCGCGGAAAGTCGATGGCGGCTGGGTGCTGAACGGCTCCAAGGCGTTCTGTACCCATGGCACGGTGGTGGAGATCGCGGTCGTGCTGGCGATCTCCGACCCGCAAGGGCGCAAGGGACGCAACGTCTCCGCCTTCGTGCTCGAGAAGGGGATGCCGGGTCTCGCCGCCGGCAAGAAGGAGAACAAACTCGGCATCCGCGCCTCCGACACCGCGGAGCTCGTGCTCGAAGACTGCTTCGTGCCCGACGCCAACCTCCTCGGCGCGCCGGGCGAGGCCGGGTATCGCGAATACAACTTCTCGCCCTCGGGACAGTGGGCGGTCTATGGCTTTCGCGCCTGGCGCGAGCGCATCGAGGATTACGTCCCCGCGGCCACGCCCGAAATC
>JBGARM010000048.1:0-12765 GCA_044230215.1 Thermoanaerobaculia bacterium
GGCTGCGGCCGGTCCCGCTTATAGAACCGTCGCGGACCACAGCGACGAATCGCCTGACTCGAAACCGTCCGCGAACAGCGAGCCGACCTCGACCCGGAAGTACAGGGTGTCGAAGCTCGTGGCGAAGCTCGGCGCCGCGCCGGCGACCGCCAGGAACGAAACGTAGGCCGAGCGCGCGTCGGTCGGCGGCGAATGCGGCGAATCCGGCAGCGCCACCCAGGCGCCGGCGGTGTCTCCGGCGACCGGGATTCCCAGCACCTCGGCGCCGAGGGTGCCGGTGGTGCAGTTCGTCGAACTGAAGTACTGCACCTGGCCGAACGCCGTCGGAGCCGTGGCCGACGGACTGTCGGTGAGGACGCGTCCGCCGAAGGTGTAATTGGTGGTGTCGCTCACCGGCACGCACTGCGACAGTCCGTAGACCGGCGTGCCGGAGACGAACTCCATCAGGGCCGAGCCCGAGACCGCCCAGCCGTCGCTGTCGGCGGCATCGAAGTGGACGACCCCCGGAGTCGCCGGCAGGGTGGTCCAGCCGGTCGTCGTGCTGTCGAAGTTCGGGTTGTGCAGGAGATCTCCCGAAGTCACCTCGAACGGAACGACCCGATCGTCGCCGCCGGTGCCGTTGGCGTCGCCGTCCAGCGGGTTGCCGGCGAGGTCGAGAATCGACGTCGAGCCGCAGACGAGGAGGCGATACTGGCCTGCCTGCAGTGCGACGTCGCTGTTGTATTTCGCGATCGCGGTGCGGCTCGCCGCCAGGTAGTCGACGGCGGTCGGCAGAGTCTTCACGTCGTCGCCGCCGACCGCGACACAGCTCACGGTCTGGAAGACAGCGTCCGGGCCCGGCCGGATGAGCTGGTAGTTGGCCGGATTGGTGACGTCGTCCGGATCGCTGTTGCCCACCGGATCGGCCACCGGCTCGCTGAAGGTGACGACGATCTGGGTGATCGGCGTCACGGTCAGCTCACCGGCGGTGAGTGCGCCGTCGTCGGTGTCGGCCACGGTCTCGATGGCGATCGTCTGCGGCGGGGCGGCCTCGATGATGTAGGGGCCGGCCGTCGCCGACGCGCTCCAGTTGCCGGCGTTGTCGCGGGTGCAGAGATGGAAGTACCAGCTGCCGTCGGCGAGGCTGGCGCTCGTCGTTGCGAGCGTCGTCTCCTCGGCGTCCTTGACATGGTCGCAGGTGGCCGGAGCGAGGCTGTCGAAGTAGAACGAGTAACCGTCGACGCCGGAGAGGTTGTCGCTCGCCGCCGACCAGGACATGTCGATCGTTCGGTCGGTGTTGAGCGCCGGCGCGGGCAGATGACTGGTGGAGAGTATCGCCAGCGGATTGCCCGGCAGCGTCGAGTCGACGAAGAACGGCCCGAGGTGCTGGGTCAGGGAGCAGTTGCCGGCGAGATCGCAAGTCCGGAGGTGGAACCAGAACGAGGTTCCGTCGGGCAGCGAGGGGCTGGTCGCCGCGTAGGCCGGAGCCGCGGTTTGCGGCACTTCGATCGTCCCGTCGGGGTTCGTCAGCGCCAGGTTGTCGAAGACGATCGAGTAGCCGGCGAGGCCGCTGCCGCCCGGATTGTCGGAAGCTCCGGACCAGGCGATGTCGACCGTCGGATCGTTCGAGAACACGCTGACGGTATGGCTCGGACTGGTGAGCGAGGTCGGACCGAGAGGCGCGATCGCATCGCGCATGAAGACCGCGATGGCGTCGTCGTTCTGGCCGGCGCCGTAGATGTGCTGGTCGTCGGCGCTCACCGCGAGCTCGACCACCCTGGCAAGACCGGTCTCCCCGCCGAAGCCGTTGTGATGACGCTCGAGAAGGGCGAGGTTGCCGTTCACCGGGTCGCGCCCGAAGACGTCGAGCGAGTCGTCGAGGTAGCCGCCGGCGAAAACGTATCGTCCGTCGTAGGAAACCTGCACGCTCGACACCCCGTCGAGGCCGTCGATGCCGTTCACGCCGTCGACCAGCATGTTCTGGAAAGTGATGGCGCCGGTGACATCGTTGCGCGAGAAGACCGCCAGGGCGTCCTCTGCCGCGCCGGTGGCGTAGACGTTCTGGCCGTCCACCGAAACCGCGAGACTGTTGACCCCGTCGAGCCCGTTGACGCCGCCCTGGCCGTCGACCTTGGCCTCGACGAAGGTCAGCGCGCCGGTGCCGCCGTCACGGCTGAACACCGCGATCGCCTTGTCGACCGCGCCGGCGACGTAGAGGTGGTTGCCGTTGGGCGACAGCCGGAGCGAAGCGGCGCCGTCCAGGCCGTTGATCGTCAGCGGTCCCTGAACGCCGCCGTCGACGACGGCGCTCTGGAAGGTGAGCTTGCCGTAGGTCGGGCTCGCGCCCACGGTGTCGCGCTTGAAGTGGGCGACCGCGTCGCTGGTGAAGCTCGCGACGTAGAGATCGCCGCCGTCGGCCGAGAGGATGAGCGTCGAGGCCCCGAGGAGGCCAGAGGCCGTGCCGCCCAGGCTCGCGTCCTTGTGGGTCTCCATGAAGGTCAGCTGGCCGGTCGCCGGATTGCGGGCGAAGACCGCCACCGCGCCGTCGTTGAAGCCGGCGACATAGACGTGGGCGCCGTCCGGGCTCACCACGACCGACTCCGCGCCGTCGAGACCGTCGATCGTCAGCAGGCCCTGAACGTTGCCGTCGCGCAGCACGTCGACGTACGTCAGGGCGCCAGTGGTCGGGTTGCGGGTGAAGGCCGCGATCGCGTCGTCGTACTGACCGGTGGCGTAGAGATGGGCGCCATCCGGGCTCACCGCCAGGCCGGAGACGCCGTAGAGCGCCTCGACCAGCGTCAGGCTCTCGGCCTCGATGAAGGTCAGGAAGCCGTCGTCGTCGTAGATCGTTCCGGTCGCCTGGTTGTCGGCGATCGTCGCGTTGGCGCTCGCGCCGGAGAGATTGAGCAGGAAGGTCTCGTCGTCCTCGTTCACGTTGTCGCCAACCACCTGCACGGTCACCGTCGTGGCGGTCGTGGCGGGGGCGAAGGTGGCGATGCCCGATGCCGTCTGGTAGTCGTTGTTCGCCGTCGTGGCGGTGCCATTGGCAGTCGCAAAGTTGACCGTCACCGCCTGGGCGATCGGTCGCGTGGTCGTCAGCTGGAAGACGGCGGCAACGGTGCCGGCGTCGCCTTCGAGCACCTGGACGTCTGCGATCGAGATCGCCGGCGGCCGGTCATCGTCGAGAATGGTGCCTACCGCCTGGCCATCGAAGATCGTCGCGTTGGGGCTGACGTCCGACAGGTTGACCAGGAAGGTCTCGTTGTCCTCCTGGAAGGTCTCGCCGTTGACGAGAACCGTCAGGGTCGTCGTCGTGTTGCCGGCGCCGATCGTCGCCACTGTCGTCGCCGGGACGCCGACGTAGTCGATGCCCGAGGTCGCCGTGCCGGCCGCCGTCCCCCACTTGAAGGTCACGTCCTGGCCGAGCGGCGCCGACATCGTCACCGTGAAGGCGAAGGCGGTCGTGCCGCCGTTGCCTTCGTAGAGCGAAAGGTCGGCGATGGAGAGTGTCGGCAGGCCGCCGTTCAGCGGATCGAGGTCGACGCGCTGCACTTCGCCGCGCTCCCCCACCGTACCCACCCCTGCCGGTACGCCGTCGACGAAGAACCGGACGGCGTCGCCGGGACGCGCCGTCCCGGGGTCGCGCGGGTCGACCGCGTCGATCGGGATCCGCAGAACGTAGCGGTCGCCGATCTTGGGGTCGGACCCGAGAACGAACTGCGCGAGATCTGCGGGGCTCTCCTCGAGCCTCACCGCGACCTCGCCGGTCGTCAGCGCAACGCCGTTGCGCAGAGCGGTGCCGTAGAAGACGTGGTTCGGCTCCGGGAGCCTGGCAGACGCCGACCCCGACGCGAGGAGCGCTGTGACCAGAGGGAGCAGGGAGAGCAGGAGGAGACGGCCTGCACGGCTCTTGTTGACGGTTCGCATGGCGTCCTCAGTTTCCCGTGTACGCATAAGTGGAGAAGAAGAGCTGGATGTCCTTCACGCCGTTGCCGTCCCGTTCGCCGTTGCCGCCGGGGACGAGCGCGCCGTGAATGAAGGTGTCGAGACCGACGTTCGGATCGTTGAGCAGCGTCCCGCCCGGAATGATCATCAGCCACTTGCCGTTCCAGACCGAACGCCCGACGAGCCGGCTGTCCGTCGACAGCTCCTCGGGATCGACCGGTTCGACGCCGTCCGTATGGTAGGCGCGGAAGGCGCCGATCCGGCGAATCCGGGCGAAGCTCTCGGAGAGAGTGTCGTTCGACGGAATCCACGCCGGATTGTCGAGGTCGTTGGCCCCGAGCGGGAACGGCACCGGGATCACCTGGTCGATGACCTGCCACTCGCGCGTCTGGAAGAGATCGTCGGAGGGCGAGCGCAGGACGTCCGCGCCGACCGGTACGACGTAGACACGCGGCGTATTGGAGAGCGGCAGGCCGCTGTAGTTGGTGAACCAGCTGCCGACCTCGCGGATCTTGGTCGCGAAGTGCGACGGATCGTAGGCGCTGTCCCCCGGCCCGAGCGGCCAGCCGAAGAAGTTCAGCCCGAAGGTGACCGTGGTCTCGAACGGAATGACCAGGCCCGGCTGCGGTCCGGCGCTCTCCGGCGCGAACGGCTTGCAGAAGCGCCGGAACTCCGGGATCTGCCAGAGATCGTCCACCCGGAACTCGTTCTCGAGCTTGTCTTCCCACTCGGTGTCCGAGTCCTCGAGCAGGCGGAACGCCTCGCGCCGCAGCGAGAAGCGGTTGGTCTCGATCTGCGGGTTGTTGAAGCCCAGCTGGCTCTTCAGCACGTCGAAGTTCTGCGCCATCTGGCCCATCGGCCCGGCAAGGCCGCGCGAACCGGGGACCGGCTCGCCGTCGATGATCTGGCCGAGACTGCGCTCGCGCACGATCTGGG
Organism: Thermoanaerobaculia bacterium; assembly: GCA_044230215.1. GTDB lineage: Bacteria > Acidobacteriota > Thermoanaerobaculia > Multivoradales > JAGPDF01 > JAGPDF01. The sequence continues at coordinate 4,861 of JBGARM010000048.1, forward strand.
TGAGGAATTCCCGGCCCGAGGCGTTGTCCGAGCCGAGCAGGTTGGTCTCATAGTCGTAAGCGGTCGCGGCCAGATAGGCGTAGCGCGCCGCGAGGTCGAACTGCGCCCGGTACTTCTGCAACGCGTCGTTGCGGAAGATTCGGAACGCCATGTCGCGGTAGCGATAGGTCTGGATGTCGGCCGCCGAGTTCTTGCGGAACTGGATCATCTCGGCGATCGTGCGCTGGCCGTTGGCGAGCTCGATCTGGTAATTGCCGCGCGCGGCGTCGACCTGCTCGCGCGCCGAGTAGGCCTCCAGCCGCTTCAGCGGCTCTTCGCGGACGAGCTTCTCGAGCTCCTTCGAGGCCTGCAGGATCTCGAAGTTGGCGCCCTGGATCTCGATTTCGATCGACGCCTGCTGCTCGACGTCCTCCTTGGCGGCGTCCATCGCGCTGGAGACGATGTCCGACACGTCGGCGCCGACCTCGAGGCCGATCTTCAGCGCGCCGCCGATGCCCTTGACGGTGCACTTCGCCGGCGCGAGGAGATCTCCGCCCACTGCCAGACCGGCGATGATGCTCGCGGGAATGCAGCCGGCGGTGGTGTCGAACGTCAGGCCGACGATCGCCGCGGCCCGTTTCAGCGCGGTACTGATTCCCTTGGTGGTCTCGACGAGAGCGGTCAACGCCTGCAGCTCGCCCCGGGCGCCGTTCATGATCTCGATCTGTTCCGCCTTGACGTCGTACTGCGTCTCGAGCAGGTCGATCGAGTCCTGGATGTCGGCGATCAGGTTGTCGTACTCCTTGAGCGTCTGGTTGTAGCCGTTCATCGCCAGCAGCAGGTCCGACAGCTTGCCCTGGAGATTGCCCGGGGCGCGGCGCTGCGAATTGCCCCATTCCGGCGGCTTCACCAGCAGGAACGAATCGGCGACGTCCGGCGCCCCGGCGGTCGCGCTGGACCGGGTGGGCACCGCGTAGCTGAAGGAGACGTTCATCGTCGTGGTCGGCTCGTCGGCGAGGCTGCAGTCGTCCGAGGCCGTGGCGAGGGTGCAGTTCACGTCAGCGTGCGGATCGAAGTCGAAGTGGCCGATGCCCGCCGGCAGCGGCGGGAACGCCACGGTGAAGACCTGCGCCTCCGCCCCCGGTGCGCCGGTCAGATCGCTCTGGTCGACGTACATGTAGTGGTAGATGTCGGGGCCGTCGTAGTTCGACGGATAGGTGCCGCCCGGGCCGATGTCGGCGTCGTACGGATAGCCGTAGGTCTCGATCAGCCGGTTCTTGTAGTCGATCTCCTGATCGTAGTTGTTGGAGAAGATCTCGTCGGAGGAGTCCTGCGTCCGCCGGATCATCTCGGTCAGCAGGTTGGCATGGTTGAAGGTCGAGACGGCGTTGTCGAACGCCTTCTCGGCGCGCAGGAAGACCTGCTCGAAGTGCGTCTGGCCCTGGATCGTCGAACCGACGTCGAGGAACGACGGGTCGATGTCGAACGGCACGACCCCCTTGGCCAGACCGAGCGGATTCAGGCCGCGGTCGGCCTGGTCGACCTTCTCCTGGATGCTCTGCGACTGGGTGACGATCTCGGCGAGCTCCTGGATCGTCGTCCGGTCCACCTTCTGGATGCCGTGATGGTCCGGGTTCGGGTCGACCGCCGGCAGAATCGCGTTGCCGACCACCCAGTCGAAGTAGGCCCCCTGACCGGCGCGCTTGCCCCACTCGGCGAGCCCCCAGGCGCGATCGGCATCGGTGTCCTTGTAGCCCTGCCACTGCCCCGCCGAATCCTCGACGTAGCTCGAGCGGTAGGTCAGGTTGACGATCTCCGCCCCGGCCCGCGCCTTCATCGCGGCGACCTTGGCGAACTTGCGCTCGTCGAGGAAGTCCACCTGGATCGGCACGCCGGCGACGGTGACCGCCTCCGGCCGCGGCAGCCAGGTATAGAACGGATGGCGCAGCAGCCCGTAGTAGGTCGTCATCGCCGTCAGGTAGTGGCCCCAGGCGTCGCCGTGACCCTGCGGGAAGAGAACGCGAGCGTCCTGCTCGTTGACGTTGCCGTCGAGGTTCTGGTCGGTGATGTTGTAGGCCAGGGCGTAGGCGAACTCGCCGTCGCCCGAGGTGAAGTTCCAGTAGAGCCGGTTGTAGACCGGCCGGGCCGTGGTGTTGGTGTTCGAGTTGTCGCGCCCGCGCAGCAGCGCGAGCTCTTCGGAGAGCAGCGAGTCGAGCTGGTTCTGGAAGGCGAAGATCGTCGGTGCGAGCGTGCCGTAGACGTCGCCGCCGGTGCCGAAGCCGATCATCGGATCCTGCGCGTCGGCGTAGGCCTCGTTGCCGAGCAGGGTGTAGAAGTCGGCGATACGGGCCGCGACCAGGAGCAGCGCCTGGTTGGCCGGCGCGTAGTCGACCGGCGGCGTGCCGTCGACCGACAGGTTCTTGCCGCGGTTGAGCACCGTGGTGTAGGCCTCGATCAACCCGATGCTGTTCAGGTTGTCGGCGTCCGGATTGAAGGCGATGTCGCCTTCGTAGCGCTCGCCCAGCTGGACGAGCATGCTCGAGTAGGTGTTGGTCTCGGCGGCGTGGAAGTCCTGCACCCGCGCCTCGAACGGATTGAGGCCGCGGACCACGCGCTTGATCCAGCCCTCGGCGAGCTGCGCTCGCGGATCGAGGGCGGTCGCTCCGGGCTGGCCGGCGTAGACGCTCCAGGTGCCGCCGCAGAGCGGCGCGTCGTCGCTGGTGCCGTCGATGAGGTCCGGACCGGCGTCCATCGGCGGTTCGACATACCGATACCGGGTGACGAACCAGTTGTCGGACAGCGTCTGGATGTTGGCGCCCTCGATCGTGATGTCGATGGCCCCGACCGGATTCGGCACGGCGGTGAACTGCAGCCAGCCGTTGAGCTGGCCGTTGTCCGGGTCCGGCAGCGGCGATGGCGGCAGGCCGCCTTCGTCCGGATGGATGAACCACTCGAACTCGATGCCGTCGGCGTTGCCGGCGAAGTCGCCGCTGTGGCGCAGCGTCAGCGACTCGGCGAAGACGTTGGCAGGGGGCAGGACGTTGATCTGTCCCTGGTACGTGCTCTCGCGGTCGGGCGGAATCTGCAGGCACTCGACCCGGATCACCGACAGGCTCACCGGCAGGGGGTTGAGAGCTACGTCGTTGTTGAACGCCAGGGTGACGAAACCGGTGCCCTGCGCGAAGCCGGCGGTGAGCGCCGGCGGGAAGCCGACGACCTGGAGCGGCTCGGGCACGCCGTCGTTGTCGGTGTCCTGCATGCCGAGCAGCAGCGCGTTGTCGACCGCGCCGTCGTGCGGCGTGGCGCAGTGGACGACCGGCACCGTGAGGCCGGTCGTCGGATCGACGGTGGACTGCAGGACGCAGCGCCCGCTCTCGAGGTCGAGGTCGAGCCGGTTCGGGTTGCGGGTCAGGCGATAGAGCGCCTCGATCGCCTGGTCCCAGGTGCAGTTGGCGGCCAGCGTGCCGCAGCTGCCGGCGAAGTCCGACTGCTCGGTGCCGTCGCCGCCGTCGAGCTGCTTCAAGCGGGAGCGCTCGGCGAGGGTCAGCACGTTGATCAGCAGCAGCGGGTCGCCTGCCCCCTGCTCGTCGAGCGTGCCTTCGAAGATCAGCTTCTTGTTCAACGGGTCGTAGGAGATCCGGTCGACGACCGTGGACGGGAGCTGGATTGTGCCGGCGGAGTTCGAGAACGGCACCAGCTTGCCCGTCACCGGGTCGAGATCCGTCGCGACCGCCGAAGGAATCGCATTGAGGTAGACGAACCGCGGGCTGAGCGGATCGATCAGCCGGACGAGCGACTTGGTCGGATCGTAGACGAGGTTGTCCACGGTCCGCTGCTCCTTCTCGTCGAAGACGATCTCGACCGCGGCCTGCGCGGCGATCTCGGGGAGTCCGCGCTTCGAGCCGAGGAGGGTCTCGCCGACCAGCAACACCGGGGCGTCGGCCGGCCAGACGATGTTGTAGGTGACGTCCACCGGGTCGTCCACGATGCCGCCGAGCCAGGCGACGCAGTCGGGGGTCGACGCATCGAGGATGTCGTTGGCGTCGCGGTCGTAGTAGAAGGTCGGCTGCAGCGGATACCAGTACTCCGCGACCAGCGTGCCCTCCGACTTCGCCCAGACCTGGTTCTTGTAGTCCTTGAACGCCGGCTTCCCGGTCGCCTCGTTCTGCGGGCAGTTGCCCAGGAGGCGCACCGGGTAGGGCGCGAAGACGGCGTTGCCCGCCGTGCCGGAGTACTGGAAGGAGTTGTAGCCCCCGCCGGTCGCAGTCACCGAGTAGACGCGGTAAGCCCACTTGCCGTTGTCGGTGCGGACGTACTTGAGCAGCGTGTACGGCTTCGAGGTCTTGTTGCGCTCGGTCTCGGTGTGGTCGCTGCGCAGGGCGAAGATCGCGTTGAAGCCGCTCGAGGAGTTGGCCGGCGCGAAGATGGCGTGCTCGTCGTTCGGATTGAAGCCCGACTTGGCGCGGTTCGGCTGGTTGTAGATCCGCATGCCGGTGAAGACCAGCGGATCGAGCGGCACCTGGCCGAGGACCTCGGAGCCGAGCTCGCTGGCGATGATGATCTTGTCCGGAGCGGCCGGCCACCGGCAGTCGTAGCGCTTCGACTTCACCGGCCAGGCGACCGTGCGGGCATCCTTCTTGTACCAGGCGACGGCCATCAGATCCTGGCCGTTGGAGTCGACCGGCACCTGGTTCACCGGCACGATCTGTCCGAGGCGCGTGGCGCGGTCGTAGGCGCGGTCGGCGCCGTCGCCGTCGAAGTAGGCGCGGTCGAAGATGACGAAGCCGTTCTTGCCGCCGTGCTCCTCGTGCGTCGGCTCGACGATCTCCTTGCCGATCTCGCAGGTTACGGCATCGGTGAAGACCGGCTGGCCGCCGACCGAGATGCCGGTGTCGTAGGGCAGCGTGCGGACGATCTGAATGATCGGCGGATGAACCTGGAGATCCCGCGACGGCGGGAATCCGGTATAGAGGAGAACGCTGTAGCCGGGCTCGGAGGCCGAGAAGCGCGACTGGAACTCGCCGCCGACGGTGACGGCGGCGTCCGTGCTGCGATCCGCGATCGACAGCGCCACCTTGACGGCGAAGGCGATGCCGCTGCCCGCGGGCTCGATATCGACCGGAGCGCCAGCGATGTGCGGCTGGATGCAAGAGCCGGGAGCGACGAGCGGCAGGGCCGGCGCCGCGTCGCCGCAGTAGAACAGCTCGCCGGTATCCGGATGCGTGGGCCAGGAGCTGAGCCCGGTCTGGAGGATGCGCGCCGGGTCGGTGAGCGAGCAGCTCACCTTCCACTTGATCTCGGCGGCGACCGGTTGCACCGCGTAGAGGTGCCCGCGGTTGTCGGCGGGAAGGTGGGAGCCCGGCGGGCTCCAGTAGAAGTAGTTCTGCAGCGCCGGGCCGCCGCCCGCGATGACGATGTCGGGCACGCCGGCCACCGGGTCGGTGAGGCAGGCCGCACCGACCGGCGGGATGACCTCCGTGCCGACGGTCCAGTGCTGGAAGTCGACTTCGAACCACGCGCCGGTCACTGCGTTGAGGTTGGCGACGAAGGCGTCGCTGCCGCCCTGGGTGGGAATCGCCACGGTGCCGAAGGTCGTGGTGTCGTTGTAGTCGCCGACGACGTAGAGCTGGTTGTTGGTACCCGCGGCGACGCCCGATGCCGTCTCGGTGCCGCCCGCCGGATGCGCCGTCTGGACCCAGCGCCACTTCGAGCCGGCCGCGGCGATCCGCGCCACGAAGAGGTCGCGCGCGCCGCCGAATGCCGGCAGGGTAACCGGTCCGGTGGTCGAAGCGTCGTCCGCCGGAAGGCTCTGCACCGGATCGAACGTGGTCGTGAGCGACGAGTACTGCCCGAAGAGGAACGCGTCACCGCCCGCGGCGACGGCCACGGCCTTGCCCTGGCCGCCGGTCGCACCGCGCACCCAATCCCAGGTGAAGGTCCCGCCGTTGTCCTGCAGGCGGGCGAGGAAGGCGCCGTTGGTGGAGAGCGTCTGGCCGCCGAAGGTGTTGGGGGCGTTCTCCGAGGTGCCGGCGACGAAGAGCTTGCCGGAAGCGCCGATGGCGATCCCGCCGACCGAGACCTTCGAGCCCATCGGCGTGGCCCATTGCCAGAACGGAGTGTTGACCTCGGTGCCGCCGATCTTGGCGATGAAGTAGGACGGCTTCCCGTCCGGCAGCGAGACCGCGTTGAGCATCTGCAACCGGTGATCGGAGATCGTCGGCGGATCGGGTAGGAACCACGAGGTCGTGCCCGCGTGCGGGTCGCCGGTCGAGGTCGCCCAGGGGGTCGAGGAGGGCGTCGGCGAGGAGACCGACCACTTGCCAGGTCCCGACTCGATGTCGTCCGAGAACAGCACGTTCGAGGCGCCGTCGAGAATCTGCACGTCGTCGATCTTCCAGCCGGTGTTCCCGACGCTGGTGTCGGAGCCGAAGCGCCAGCGGAAGCGCACGCTCTGGCCGGAGAAGTCGGCGAGATTCACCGACGTCTGCTGGTAGCCGCCGTTGGGATAGCACCAGGTCTGCCGGCCGCCCAACGGGTTGCTGTTGAAATTCGAGATGCCGTTGTAGCCGTTGGCGGTGAAGCGCGCCGGATTCCCCGCCGACGTGGACGGGTCGTTGTCGCCTTGCCCGGAAAGGATGTCGTACCAGTTCTGGGCGTCGCTGGTGTACTCGAGGACTCCGGAGTCCCAACAGGTGCCGGAGCTCTCGAAGTCGCGCTTCTGCCAGAAAGAGAGCGTTCCGCCGGCGGCGGTGCCGGTGAACGGCAGCGCCGTGGGTGGCCCGGTGGCGATGCTCGTCGCGTCCTGGTAGAGGCCGGCAACGTAGACCAGGCCGTTGGCGTCGACCGCCACGCTGGTCAGCCATTCGGAGGCGCTGTACTGCCCGGCCTCGAGGGCCCAGACCCAGTTGCCCGCGGTGTCCAGCCGGACCGCCAGGCCGGAAGCCCGGCCGCAGCTCACGGTGGAGCCGATCGGCGACAGGCTGCCGTCTCCCTTGTAGAGCCTCGGGCAGCTGACGCGGCCGACGGCGATCACGCCGTCGGCGATCGGATTGTTCGGATCCTCCACTCCCGGCGCGATCGCCACTCCGTAGCCCTCGTCCTGCCCGGCGCCGCCGATCTGGCGCGCCCAGGACCAGTCGCCGTTCGACTGCAGGCGGGCGATGAACCACTCGTGGCGGTCCGGCGTGACGGTGTTGTTGGTGTGCGGGAGGTTGACCGTGGCGACGCCGCTCGAGGGCAGGTTCGGAAACGCCGCCGAGGTCGTGAAGTAGCCGGTCAGGTAGACGTTCTGCGCCGCGTCCACGGCGAGCGCCGTCGCCCGGTCGACCGAGGGCCCGCCGGCGGTGCGGACGTACACCAGTGCGCCGTCCGGCGAGTACTTGGCGATGAAGATGTCCGAGAGCCCCTGCGACGAGTAGGAGGTGCCGCCGAAGACGGCGCTGCCGCGGAACTCGCCCGCGACGTAGATGTTGCCGCTCTGGTCGGTGACGGTCGCGAAGGCAGAGTCGTTCAGCGGTCCGCCGCCCGCCGCCGGCCACAGCGCGAAGGCCGGAGAGAAGGCAGAGGTCAACACGACCCCCAGAAGGAGAGCGAGCGCGCATTTCGGTCGAGCGACGATCATGGTTCCAGCCTCCAGGTCCTGCTTCCCGACGACATCGATGGCACGACGCGATTCCCGTTCACTCATTCAGCACCGGCGAGACCGAAATGCGATCGAGCGTGAAGATGCCTTCCACCGCGATGTCATTGCGGTGCAGGCCGCTGATCGTCTCGTGATAGGTGCCGCCCATCTGGTTGCTGCCGAAGCTCGCACCGCCGCTGTCGGACGGATCCGTGCTCGAGAATTCGAAGGAGAGTGTCCGCGAGACCGGGTACGCTCCCTCGCGGAACTCGGTGTAGAGCTCGTTGCGGTGGTTGTGGTCCGGG
>JBGARM010000490.1:0-2438 GCA_044230215.1 Thermoanaerobaculia bacterium
ATCGGCCCCGAGCAGGCTCTCGCCGCCGGCGAAGAAGTGGGTGTGGCTGTCGAAGAAACCGGGGAGCAGGCGTCTGCCGCCGGCATCGAGGACGCGCGTCGCCGGTCCGACGAGAGGGGCGATCTCGGCCTCGGAGCCGACCGCCACCAGGCGCTCGCCGCGCACCGCGAGGGCGGTCGGCTCGGCTGTCGCTGGGGCGCCGGGCCGGGCGGCGTTTTCCGGCACGCCAGTCCAGATGCGCGCGTGGCGGACGACCATGTCGGCCGGACTCTCGCCCGCCGCGAGGGCGCTCGCGAGAGCCGGCGGGAGCAGGCAGGAAACGGCGACGAGAAGGCGGAAAGTCGGGCTCACGAGGCGCTCCTTGAGGGGGCTCTGGCGCGGATTCCACAGCCGGTTTGCGCTTGCCCGCATGCTAGCATCCGAGGGCTCGAAGGAGCGGCGTCGGGCGGTCCGGAAGCAAGGAGAAGCAGCGGTATGGCCAACGTGGTCGTGGTCGGTATGCAGTGGGGAGACGAAGGCAAAGGGAAGATCGTCGATCTCCTCTGCCCGGCCTTCGACGCCGTCGTGCGCTACCAGGGCGGACACAATGCCGGCCACACGGTGAAGTTCGGCGACCGCCACTTCGCGTTGCGGCTCATCCCGTCGGGAATCCTGCACGCCGGCATGCGCTGCGTCATGGGCAACGGCATGGTGGTCTCGCCCGAAGCGTTCTTCGAGGAGCTCGAGCAGCTGCAGGCCGCCGGGGTCGACATCAGCGGCCGCCTCTTCCTGTCGAATCGCGCCCAGGCGCTGCTGCCGCATCACGCGGTGCTCGACCAGGCGCGCGAGCAGGCGCTCGGCGAGAGCAAGGTCGGGACGACCGGGCGCGGCATCGGCCCGGCGTACGAAATGAAAGTGGCGCGCACCGGCGTGCGCCTGGGCGAGCTCGCGGCGGCCGGCGTGGCCGACCGGCTGCGCTCGCAGTTGGCGCGCATCGAGCCCGAGCTGGGGGCTCTCGGCGGGGGCGCGACGCTCGCCCGCCCGCAGCGCGTCGAAGACGACTGCCGCGGCTGGGCGCGCAAGCTCGAGCCGTTCCTCTGCGACACCGAGCACCTCCTGCACCGCTGGCTCGACGAGGGCCAGAGCCTGCTGTTCGAGGGCGCCCAGGGCTCGCTCCTCGATGTCGACCACGGCACCTATCCGTTCGTCACCAGCTCGAGCCCGACGGCGGGCGGCGCGGCCACCGGATCGGGTGTCCCGCCGACGGCGTTCGACGGCGTTCTCGGCATCGTCAAGGCCTACACGACGCGCGTCGGCGGCGGTCCGTTCCCGGGCGAGCTGCTCGACGCCCAGGGCGAGTACCTGCGCAAGCGCGGCAACGAGTTCGGCACGGTGACCGGCCGGCCGCGGCGCTGCGGCTGGCTCGACACGGTGGCGGTGCGCTACGCCCAGCGGTTGAATGGGGCGAAGCTCGTCGCCCTGACGAAGCTCGACGTGCTCGACGAGCTGGCGGAGATCCCGGTCTGCGTCGGCTACCGGATCCACGGCGCGGTGACGCGCGAGCTGCCGTCGCGGCTCGACCACCTGGAGCGCGCGGAACCGGTCTACAAGGTCCTGCCCGGCTGGCGGGAGAACACGGTCGGCATCCTCGACTACGCGAGGCTCCCGCAGGCGGCGCGCGACTACATCGCCTTCCTCGAAGAGGAGATCGGCGCCCAGGCGGCGCTGATCTCGACCGGCCCGCGCCGCGAGGAGACGATCCTCAAGCCGTGCGCGCTGCTCGAGAGCTGGACCGGCAAGCGCCTCGAACAGGTATTGGAACAGCGGGGAGCCTGACGGCGTCGAACGGTTTTCGACAACACCGGCACCGGTCCGATAGAATGCCCCGACCGGAGGGCCCTTAGCTCAGTCGGTAGAGCAACTGGCTTTTAATCAGATGGTCGGGGGTTCGATTCCCTCAGGGCCTACCATGATCGAACCCGCGGCCGCGCGAGCGGCCGCCGCAGCACGCAGGCGCAGCACCCGCAGCAACGCAGCGCATAGACGGGCCCATCGTCTAGCCAGGTCAGGACACCGCCCTTTCAAGGCGATAACACGGGTTCGAATCCCGTTGGGCCTACCAACTTCCGCCAGCTGTCCCCTTCTTCTCCCGCCTGTCGGATACACGAGGAAACCCACGGAGGTTCCTCATGCGTGCGATCCGATGTTCGATTTCCGCCCTCGCGGCGGTGGCTGCTGCTTCGTTGTGTCTGGCGGCGGGGCCGGGGCGGGCTCAGGAGGGGGAGCTCGACACGACTTTCAACCTGACCGGCGTTTTTCATCACTCTCCGGCGACGACGTCGGAGACGATCCGGGTCCTCGACGCTCCGGACGACTGGCTGGTGCTGCTGGGGCGTTCGGAGTTCGCCAGCGCGGCGGGGGGCAACGACTTCTGGAAGAAGGTCGGGGCCAACGGCTTC
>JBGARM010000491.1:0-2437 GCA_044230215.1 Thermoanaerobaculia bacterium
CCTGCAGCAGGCGGAGTTCGGCGCGCGCGATCGCCGCCTCCTGCGCCGGATCGGCTGCCAGCGAGTCGCTGGCCGCGAGTGTCTGGCGGAGGTCGTAGTGGCGTCCGGCGACCGCCGGATCGGGCTTCGAGGCCACCGCCGGTGCCGAGAGCGCGAGCAGCGAAAGGGCGAGAGACGAAACGGCGAGCACAGCTCGGCTCAGTCTGTTCATGCGTCCTCCTGGACAGAGGTCTTCCCGCCAGAACCGCAGATCGGCAGGGAGACCGATGAATGAGAAACGCCGATGCTACCCAAACAGGTGGGAAAGACACGCCGCAGCGCGGCATAACCAGGTGCGTTGCGCCTGGCCGGGGGCGGCGGTCGAGCTCAGTCGCTCAGCGGCAGAGACGCGCCAGGGCCGGGGGCTGGTGGACCTGGATGTGGTGCGAGCTGTCGACCGAGAGGTAGCCCTTCTGGCGGAACTCGACCATCACCTGGTTGACGCGCTCGCGCGAGGCGCCGACCAGCTCGGCGAGGTCGGTCTGGGTCAGGCGGAGGTTGATCTTCACCCCGCCGCCGTTCGCCTCCTCGGAGCTGCCGTAGCGCTCGGTGAAGGCGAGGAGCTGGCGCGCGAGGCGGCCGGCGACGTCGAGCGAGGAGAGCGACTGAATCTGCTCGTTGGCCATGCGCAGCCGCCCGGCCAGGAGCCGCACCAGGTTCTGGGTGAACTCCGAGACGTTCTTGAGGCAGTCCTGGAAGGTGGCGCGGTCCATCCACAGGAAGGTGCACTTCTCCATCGTCATGACGTTGGCGGAGCGCCCGGCCGAGTCGACCAGGCTCATCTCGCCGACCGTGTCGCCGGCGCCGAGGAAGGCGAGGATGACCTCGCGGCCGTCCATCTGCTCGATCAGGATCTTGACCGTCCCTTCGAGCAGGACATAGACCACCTCGCCCGGCTGCTCGGCGGTGATCATGTTGGCGCCGGCCGGCACCGACTTCTTGTGCATGACTTCGTTCAGGCGCTTCAACCGGTCGGCGGGGATACCGTGAAATAGCGGGATCTCGCCGAGCAGGTTCGGATCGTTGAGGGCGGTCAAGGGGCCTCCGTTCGGATCGAAGGCCGATTGTAACCGCTCGCCCGCTTTCCCGATACGCTCTGCGGCCTGCGGACCGCCGCCTCCCCCCGGAAGCGGTCCCGCCTGCCCGAGGAGTTGCCATGAAACGCCCGCTCGTCCGCATCCTGCTCGTCCTCGTCGTAGCCGCCGCCGCGGCGATCTTCTTCTGGCAGCGGCGGCCGGCGGCGGACGGGGAACTGGCGCTCGCCGGTTCGATCGAGGCTCGCCTGGTCGAAGTCGGCTCGCTGGTCGGCGGCCGGGTGAGCGAAGTGAGGATCGAAGAGGGGGCCGAGGTCGCTGCCGGCCAGATCCTCGTGGTGCTCGAAGCCGAGCTGCTCGACCGGCAGCTCGAAGGGCAGCGGGCGGCGATCGCCGAGGCGCAGGCGCAGGTCGACCTCGCCGACGCCGGCCCCCGCAGCGAGGCGCGCGACCGGGCGCGCATCGCCTGGGAGGCCGCCAAGACCGACCTCGGCCGGGTCGAAGCGCTCTACAAGGAGGGCGTCGTCGGTCGCGCCGACTTCGACCGGGCGGTGGTTCAAGAGGCGACCAGCCGCAAGAGCTGGGAGGAGGCGAATCGCGGCTCGCGCGGCGAGGACCGGGCGGCGGCCCGCGCCGCGCTGGCCCGCCAGGTGGCGCAGCTCGCCTACCTCGAGCGCCAGCGTTCGGAGCTCACGGTGCGCGCGCCGGTGGCCGGCCGGATCGAGGTCTTCGACCTGCGGCCGGGGGATCTCGTGGCGCCCAACCAGCCGGTGGCGACGTTGCTCGAACCGAACGAGCTCTGGGTGCGTCTCTACGTCCCCGAGACCCGGCTGGGCGAGGTGGCGGTCGGGCAGACGGCGCGGATCCGGGTCGACAGCTTCCCAGGGCGGGACTTCCCCGGCCGGGTGGTCGAGATCCGCCACCGCGCCGAGTACCTGCCGCGCAACGTCCAGACGCTCGAGCAGCGCGCCGACCAGGTCTTCGGCGTCAAGGTGGCGATCGATCCGGCGCCGGAGCTCAAGCCGGGGATGGCGGCGACGGCGAGGTTTGAAAAAGTTGCGGCCGCTGGCGCGGCCGAATCCGTCCGGGGAGGCTCTTGACCGTCGGTCCGGCGGCCGTCGAGCCGTCCCTCGGCATCGAGGTGCACGGCGTGTCGCGCGACTTCGGGACGTTCCGCGCGCTGGACAAGGTCTCGCTCGCCGTGCCGCGCGGCGAGATCTTCGGCCTGCTGGGCCCGAACGGCTCGGGCAAGTCGACCCTCATCCGCATCCTCTGCGGTCTGCTCGCTCCGACCGAGGGGCGCGCCACCGTCGACGGCCTCGACGTCACCACCGCCGGCGAGGAGATCCGCCGCCGGATCGGTT
>JBGARM010000492.1:0-2428 GCA_044230215.1 Thermoanaerobaculia bacterium
CATCGTCCACGAGACGGGCACGCCGGCGAGCGCGAGGCTATAAGGTGCCCCTTCGAATGAAGAGCGATCGCAAGACCGTCCACTTCGTCAGCCTCGGCTGCGCCAAGAACCGCGTCGACAGCGAGATTCTGCTCGGCGAGCTGGCGCGGCGCGGGCATGCGATCACGCCGGACATGGATGGCGCCGAGACGGTCATCGTCAATACCTGCGCCTTCATCGACGAAGCCAAGCGCGAGTCGATCGACGCCATCCTCGAAGTGGCGGCGCGCAAGGGCAAGGGGGTCGGCAAACTGCTCGTCGCCGGTTGCATGGTGAACCGTTTCGGCGAGGAGCTGCAGCGCGACATTCCGGAGATCGACGGCTTCATCTCGCTCGACTCACTGCTCGAGGTGGAGAGGGTCGTCACCCTGGGGGGAGCGGCGCCGCCGCCCTCGCCTTCCCACATGGTCTTCGACCACACCGCGCCCCGGATGCTGACGACCCGCGGCTACGCCTACCTGAAGGTCGCCGAGGGCTGCAACAACCCGTGTACCTTCTGCGCCATCCCCCTCTGGCGCGGGCGCTTCCGCAGCCGCACGATCGAAAGTCTGGTGCACGAAGCACGGCAGATCGAGGCGCAGGGGATCGGCGAGCTCTGCCTCATCGCCCAGGATACGACGCGCTACGGCGAGGATCTCGAATACGGCAAGCACGGCCTCACCCGGCTGGCGGAGGCTCTGCTGGCCGCGACCGGTTTCAAGTGGATCCGCTTCCTCTATGCCTACCCGACGACCCTCGACGAGCAGCTGCTGAAGCTGATGGGGCAGGAGGAGCGCCTGGTGTCGTACGTCGACATGCCGCTCCAGCACAGCCATCCCGACATGCTCAAGGCGATGCGACGCGGCGGCAGCGCCGAGCGCTATGCGCGCCTGCTCGAGCGCGCCCGCGAGCTGGCTCCGGACATCTTCCTGCGCACCACCTTCATCGTCGGTTTTCCCGGCGAGACCGAAGAGCATTTCGAGCACCTGCTCGATTTCGTGCGCCAGAGCCGCTTCGACCACCTCGGGGCCTTCGTCTACAGCGCCGAGCCGGGGACGCCGGCGGCCGACCTTGCCGATCCGGTCGCTCCGGCGGTGGCGCGCCGGCGCCATCGCCGCCTCCTCGCGGCGCAGAAGCCGATCGCCCTGGCGCGCCGCAAGGCGCTGGTCGGGCGGACGTTCGACGTGCTGGTCGAAGGGGTCTCGGCGGAGACCGAGCACCTCCTCGAGGGGCGCCATCACGGCATGGCGCCGGAGATCGACGGCCGGCTGCTGATCAACGACGGCACCGCGCCGGCCGGCACCTTCGTCCAGGTCGAGATCACCGACGCCTTCGCCAGCGACCTGGTCGGCCGGATCGTCGGCCCGGTGAATGCGCCCGGAGTCGAGATCGCAGCTTCGGTAGCCTGAGCCCGATGCAGGTCGTCGCCGACGCGCTGAGCCCCTGCGAGCTGCCGCGTCCGGCGGTCGTGACGATCGGCAACTATGACGGCATCCATCGCGGTCAGCGCGCGGTGCTCGACCGGGTGGCGGCGCGGGCTCGCGCTCTCGGGCTGCCTGCGGTGCTGGTGACCTTCGAGCCTCATCCGCTGAGCGTCCTCGCCCCCGCGCAGGCGCCCGCGGCACTCGTCACCCGCGAGCAGAAGAGCCTGCTGCTCGCCGCCGCCGGGATCGACGTGATGGCGGTCATCCCGTTCACCGCCGCCTTCGCGGCCACCCCGGCCGAGGCGTTCGTGCGCGACTTCCTCTGCGGCAGGCTGGGGGTGCGCGAGCTCTATGTCGGCCGCCAGTTCGCCTTTGGCAGGAATCGCCAGGGCGATCTGGGCCTGCTCTCCCGTCTCGGCGACGAGCTCGGATTCGCCGTTTTCGGTCTCGAAGAGGAGCGTTCCGGGGGGGATCCGGTCTCGTCCACCCGGATCCGGCGGGCGCTCGCCCTGGGGGGGGTAGAGGAGGCCGCCCAGCTCCTGGGACGGCCCTACAGCCTGACTGGCACGGTCGTCGAAGGGGATCGCCTCGGCCGACGCCTCGGCTGGCCCACGGTGAACCTTCGCCCCGAGGGCGAACTCCTTCCGTTGGAAGGGGTTTACGCCTCGCAGGTGCGGTTCTTCTCCGACCCGGACGGCGATCGGCGGTGGGCTTCGGTGACCAACATCGGCCGCCGGCCGACCGTCCCCGGCAACCGCCCGCCGACCGTGGAAAGCCACATTCTGGAGTTCGACCGCGAGGTCTACGGCGAGCGCATCGAGTTGTTCTTCCACAAGCGGCTGCGGGATGAGATGCTCTTCCCGTCGGTGGCGGAGCTCTCGGCCCAGATCGGGCGCGACGTCGAGGCCAGTCGAGAATACTTTTCGCCTCGCCGCGGTTCTCATGAGAACACCGGCCCGGGCGACCCGATCCGAGATCGGTAAGGG
>JBGARM010000493.1:0-2423 GCA_044230215.1 Thermoanaerobaculia bacterium
GCGGTGCCCGGGGGTGGGCCCACCCACTCCCGGGCAGCCGCCGTCGCGATCAGTCACACTCGGACGAGAACGAGACGTCGGCGACCGTGGTCAGTTCGGCGCGGCGGGTGCCCACCGTGGCGGTCCAGCCGGTGCCCAGCCCCACGCCGATCGCCGCGCTGGCCGCGGAATGGGCCGGAAGCGGAACGCCGGGCGAACGCGCCCAACGGATCGAGCGCCATCTGCTGCTCGACTACGGCTACACGCTGGAGTTCATCGGCAGGGGCGGCGACCGGCCGATCGAGCACTTTCTTCTCGAAGCGAAGCGCGGGCACTGCGAGTACTTCGCTTCGGCCATGGTGCTCCTGCTGCGGTCGCAGGGGATCCCGGCGCATCTGGTCACCGGCTTCCTCGGCGCCGAGTACGCCCCGTGGGAGCGCGCCTGGGTGGTGCGGCAATCCAATGCGCACGCCTGGGTCGAAGGCTACCTGCCCGACGGCGGCTGGCGGGTGTTCGATCCGACGCCCCCCGACGGGCGCCCGAGCTCCGAGCAGGAGAGCGTGCTCGGATCGCTGCGCGAAGCCTGGGAGTTCGTCGTATTTCGCTGGGACCGCTACGTGATCTCGTTCGATTTCGCCGATCAGGTCGGCATCTTCTTCCGCCTGCGCACCCTCTGGGATCAGTTCACGAAGGACCTCTTCCGGGCGACACGCGGAGCCCGCCCGCCCGCGAGCGCAGCGAGCGCGCCCCCCGAGGCGACCCCTTCGGTCGCCGGCGGGGAGGGTGCGCCGGCCCCCCTCTGGCGCGACCTGCGGGTCTGGGCGGTCGGCGGAGCGCTGCTCGTCGCCGTCGTCGGCATCGCCCTGCTGCTGCGCCGGAAGGAGGAGTGGAACGCCACGCACGCCTACCTTGCCCTGCGCGCGACGCTCGCCGGCGCCGGCCTGGGTCTGCCGCCCTGGCTGGGACCGCTCGCGCTCGCCGAGCTCGCCCGGCGCCGGCTGCCCGAGGCTGCTCCGGCGTCCGCGCGAGTGGTGGCGAGCTACCTCCGCGAGAGCTTCGCCGGCGAGGCTCTGGCGGTCGAGACGCTGGCCAAACTGCGCCAGGACCTCGCGGCAGTCGAGCGGGCGGCACGCGAGGCGATCGCGCTCCGGCGCCGCGAAAAGCGGACGAAACGCTGAGCCGGGCCGGCGCCGGAGTTGTGGAATACTTTGGCGACCTCGAACCCAAGAAGGGGAGTGAAATGAGCACGATCGACCGCATCCAGTCGCAACTCGGTGCCGACGCCGGGAGCCTGCTGTCTTTCACCTGCAAGGGAGTGCCGAAGGAGCGGATCCAGATTCCCGCGCCCGACCATGTCGCCGCGAGCTTCGGCAACTCGGACCGCAACCCTCAGGTGATGGTCAACCTGGAGCGCATTCACTCGACCGGGCGGTTGGCGAAGACCGGCTATCTTTCCATCCTGCCGGTCGATCAGGGGATCGAGCACTCCGCAGCGGCCTCGTTCGCGCCGAATCCGGACTACTTCGATCCGCAGAAGATCGTCGAGTTGGCGATCGAAGGCGGCTGCAACGCCGTCGCCTGCACGCTCGGCGGGCTGGGGCTGGTGGCGCGCAAGTATGCGCACAAGATCCCGTTCATCCTGAAGATCAACCACAACCAGCTGCTCTCCTATCCCAACGGAGCGCGGCAGACGATGTTCGCCCGCGTCGAACAGGCCTGGGACATGGGCTGCGCAGCGGTCGGCGCGACGATCTACTTCGGCTCGGATGACGCCGATCGCGAGATCGAGGAGGTCGGCGAGGCGTTCGCCGCCGCGCACGAGATGGGCATGGCGACGATCCTCTGGTGCTACCTGCGCAACCCCGCCTTCGCCAGGGACGGCGTCGATCACCATACTTCCGCCGACCTCACGGCGCAGGCGAACCACCTGGGCGTGACGCTCTCCGCCGACATCATCAAGCAGAAGCTGCCGACGCTGAACGGTGGCTACAACTTCCTGCCCAAGTTCGGCAAGACCGACAAGCGCGTCTACGGCCAGCTGGTCGCCGACCATCCGGTCGACTTCGTCCGCTGGCAGGTAGCCAACTGTTACATGGGAAAGATCGGTCTGATCAACTCCGGCGGCGCTTCGGCGGGGGAGAGCGACCTCGCGGAGGCGGTGCGCACCGCGGTCATCAACAAGCGCGGCGGCGGCATGGGCCTGATCTCCGGCCGCAAGGCCTTCCAGCGCCCGCGCGCCGAGGGCGTCGCCCTGCTGCACGCCATCCAGGACGTCTACCTCTGTAACGAGGTCACGGTCGCCTGACGGCGACCTGGAGGTCACAGTCGCCTGACGGCGACCTGGAGGTCACCGTCGCCTGACGCCGGCTCGACCAGCTACCAGATCGTCTCGACGACGTTGGCGGAACGGATTCTCTCGTCCGCTGTCACCAGCGGACAGCCCA
>JBGARM010000494.1:0-2421 GCA_044230215.1 Thermoanaerobaculia bacterium
GGGGAGCGATACGTACTGGCGCTCCCGGCGCGGACGGCGTTCGGCGTCGGCAGCCACGAGTCGACGCGGCTCGCCTACGAATTGCTCGAGGCGACGCCCCTCGCGGGAAAGCGGGTGCTGGACGTGGGCTGCGGCTCGGGAATCCTCGCCATGGCGGCGCTCCTCCTCGGCGCCCGCGCCGCGGTCGGCTTCGACTTCGATCCCGCCGCGGGACTCCTCACCGGCCAGTACGCCCGCCACAACCGCCTCGCGCCGGCGCTCTACACTGGCACGGTCGCGGCCCAGGCCTCCCCGGCGACCGACGCGGCGAGATTCGAAGTCGTCGTCCTCAACGTGCTGCCGCACGAGATCGCCGACGAGCTCGAGCAAGTGATCGACCAACTCGCCCCCGCCGGTGACCTCCTGCTGTCCGGGGTTCTCGAGACCGAGGCCGCGGCGGTGACGAGAGCGATCGAGCTGCTGGGCTGCGCGGCAGTCGGCGAGATCCGGGCCGGCGAATGGGTCGGCCTTCGCTTTACCCGACAGCCGGCACTCGCCACGGAAGCCGAATGACCACCACCCTCCATTTGCCGGTCTTCTTTTCCGCCGATACGGCTCTCGTCGAAGACGAAGCGCACCACCATCTCTTCAAGGTGAAGCGCCTGCAGACCGGCGAACGCCTGCGGGTGATCGACGGATTCGGGCACGCGCGCTGGGCGACGATCGTCGGCATCGACAAGCGCGCCGCGCGCCTGGCGCTCGGCGAGGCGGCGCCGGCGAACGAGCCGGCGCTCGCGGTCGAGCTCTTCGTCGCGGCGGCGAAGCCGGAGCGCCTCGCCTGGCTGGTGGAGAAGGCGACCGAGATCGGCGTCGTCGCGCTCCACTTCGTCGCCTGCGACCGGGAGGCGCGGTCGGTCGAACGTTCTCAACTCGCCCGCCTGCACCGCATCGCCATCTCGGCGGCGGAGCAGTCGGGCCGGGCGGCGATTCCCCGGCTGGCCATCGCCGGCGCCGTGAGCGAGGAGCTGGCGCGCGCGACGCAGGGCGGTCTGGCGGTCGCGGTCCTCGACTCCGCGGGCGCCGCGGCACCTCCGGCGATCGGCGAGATCGGCCGCTGCGGACTCTTCGTCGGCCCCGAAGGCGGTTGGAGCCCGGCGGAGCGCGACCGGTTCCGGGACCTCCCGGTCGCGGCCTGGTCGCTCGGCCCGACGGTGCTCCGGGTCGAGACCGCGGCGGTGGTCGCCGCCGGCTGCGTGCTCTGCGGCGGCGGCTTCTCGCGTTGACACCCCCTGGAGCGGGGGTTACCATGGCGGCGATTTCATGAAGGAGGTTGCCTTGTCGGAGAGCCCATTCGCGGGAATCCGCTTCGTCTGGATGAACGGCCGGCTGGTCGAGTTCGAAAAGGCCACGGTGCACGTCATGGCGCACGCCATGCACTACGGTTCCGGGCTCTTCGAGGGCATCCGCTGCTACAAGACGCCCACGGGACCGGCGGTCTTCAGGCTGCAGGAGCACCTCAAGCGGCTCGAGAACTCGTGCAAGGTCTATCGCATGCAAATCCCGTTCACCCGCGACGAGATGACCCAGGCGGTCTTCGACGCCATCCGCGGCAACGACCTCGAAGAGTGCTACATCCGGCCGATCGTCTACCGCGGTTTCGGCACCGCCGGCATCAATCCGCTGAAGTCGCCGGTGGACGTCGCCATCGCCGTCTGGTCGTGGGGGCGCTATCTGGGCAATGACGCCCTCGAGCAGGGCGTGGACGCCTGCGTCTCCACCTGGCGCCGGGTGGGAGCGGGCAGCTCGCCGGCGATCGCCAAGGCGACGGCCAACTACCTCAACTCCCAGCTGGTCAAGATGGAAGCGGTGACCAACGGCTTCGCCGAGGGCATCGCGCTCGACGACCAGGGCTATGTCTCCGAGGGCTCGGGCGAGAACGTCTTCCTGGTGCACGAAGGCCAACTGTTGACGCCAGCGGTCTCGTCGTCGATCCTGCCCGGCATTACGCGCAACTCGATTCTCCGGCTGGCCGAGGAGATGGGCATTCCGACGCGCCGGGAGAGCATCCCGCGCGGCCTGCTCTACACCTGCGACGAAGCCTTCTTCACCGGCACCGCGGTGGAAGTGACGCCGATCCGCAGCGTCGACCGGATTCCCGTGGGTGAAGGCATTCCCGGTCCGATCACCCGCCGCCTGATGAAGGAGTACCTCGGTATCACCCGCGGCGAGATCGCCGACCGCTTCGGCTGGCTCACTCCCGTGCCGGCCGCGGTGGCGCAGGTTTCCTGAACGGCGAGGCGGACGGAGGAAGCGAATGAACGTCAACGATCTGCTCAAGATCGCGGTGGAACGGAAGGCGTCCGACCTGCACCTCAAGGTCGGCAGCCACCCTGTGCTTCGCGTCGATGGCGCTCTTCTGCCCCTGCCCGAGGTCAAGCGGCT
>JBGARM010000495.1:0-2418 GCA_044230215.1 Thermoanaerobaculia bacterium
GCGGGTCGAGCTTGCGCGCCACCCAGACGAACTCGCGATCGGCGTCGAGCAGACGCTCGAGCTTGCCACTGTCGACTGCGAGGACGCGCGCCAGGGCAGCCGCCGCGGAGCGCGCGTCCGGAACTTCCCGCGGCACCGCGAACGCCGACTCCACTTCGACCGAAACCGCGAGCTCCCGCCCGCGCGCGTCGTAGATCGTGCCGCGCGGCGGGTCGAGCTCGATGACTCGCTGTTGCTGGCGCTCGGCACGGCGCGCGAACTCGTCGTGGCGATTGACCTGCAGATGGTAGAGACGCGCCGCGATGGCTCCGATCCAGAGCGCCAGCAGGGCGAGAATCCAGAACAGCCTGGGCTTCACTCCATCTCCTCGCGGAAGATCACCTGCTCGAGCCGCGGCGCCTCGAGGCCGAGCTCATCCTTGGCGCGCGTCGCGAGGCGCTCCGGGTTGGCGAGATAGGCCGATTCGAGCAGCAGTTGGCGCTCGACCTGCTTGAGCTGATGCGTGCGCCGCTCCAGCGTCTCGATCCGATAACCGACCCGCAGCGACTCGAGCTGGAGCCAGGTGTAGCTCATCAGACCCAGCGCCAGCGGAAAGACGGCGAGCAGCACGAGCGCCAACTCACGCAGCCTCCGGCGGTCGCGTTCCCGAACGAGGTACGCGTTGATGACCGGCCGGTGGACGGTGTAGGCGTTGCGCAATCGGTCAGAGTCTCCGCGCCGCGCGCAGACGCGCCGAACGGCTGCGCGGGTTGAACTGCACCTCCGCCTCGGTCGGGCGGACCGGCTTCTTGGTCAGCACTTCGAGCACCCGGGTCTCGGAATGGGTGCGCCCGGTCGTCTGATCGACCTCGCCGCGCGCCATGTTCCGGAAGCGGTTCTTCACGATGCGGTCCTCGAGGCTGTGGAACGAGATGATGACCAGTCGGCCATCGCGATCGAGCAGCCGGACGGCCTGATCGAGGAGCTCCTCGGCAGCCTGAAGCTCTTCGTTCACCGCCAGGCGGAGAGCCTGGAAGACCCGCGTCGCCGGATCGATGCGTTCGCCGCCGCCGCGTCCGCTGCGCTTGGCGCGACGAACTACGTTGGCGAGCGCGACCGTCGTGTCGATCGGGCTGACGCGACGTTCCGCGACGATGGCGCGGGCGACCCGGCGCGCCTCGGGCTCTTCTCCGAACTCCCGAAAGATCTCTTCCAAGTTTTCCTCCGTTGCAAAGTTCACGAGCTCGGCGGCGGTGGGACCGGTCGTCCCCATCCGCATGTCGAGCGGTCCTTCACGTTGAAAGCTGAAACCGCGCCCGGGATCGTCGAGTTGCAGCGACGACATTCCGAGATCGGCGTAGATGCCTGCGGGCGGCGCCTCGCCTCCGGCGTGCTCGCCCCAGAGCGCCTCGAGGTGGCGGAAGTTGCCCTCGACGAAACGCGCGCGGGCGCCGAACTCCGCCAGTCGCTGGCGGGCCAGCTCGAGCGCCCGCGGATCGCGGTCGATTCCGAGAAGGCGCGCCTGCGGGAATCGGGAGAGCAGCGCGTGCGCGTGGCCACCGAGTCCGAGGGTGCAGTCGACGAAGAGCCCGCCGCGCTCGGGTGCGAGCCAGAAGAGCGTCTCTGCGAGGAGCACGGGCTGATGACGTGCCGCCGGTGAATCGGCTTCATGAGCGCTCAGATTCCCCGCTCCGACAACAGGCTGAAATCCTCGTCGGTGAACGGATGCTCGGTGAGCCGCTTCTCGAAGCGCTCGCGATTCCACACCACGAGATGGTCGATGCGCGCCGAAACCACGACCTCGCCGCTCATCGTCGCCGACGAGCGCAGGATGGTCGGGACGAGCAGTCGTCCTTGGCCATCGAGGCGCGACTGCTGACCGTAGTAGCTCACGCGCTCGAGGTAGCGCTCCTTGACGCGGTCGGTCGCCGGAAGAGCGGCGAGCCGGGCTTCGATCTCCTCCCACACAGGCAGCGGATAGACCAGGGCGTGGTCTCCCGCCACCGACGTGATGAAGAAGTCGGCGCCGAAGCGGTCCTCCAGGGTCCGCCTGAAGTCCGTGGGGACTTTCAGGCGCCCTTTGTCATCGATAGTGGCTACCGTGCTGCCGCGAAACATCTCTCGCCCCAGTGAACTGAAGAATTACTCCAGCAATGTACAAGAGAGTCCCACTTTTGTCCATTTCTTTCCACTCACTCGCGACAGATTTCCGCCGCCGCAAACGCAGCGTAAATCCGACAACTCCAGCGAACTGCGGAATGCCCGGGAGGATCTCGCCGGGCTCAGTCGGCCCGCGGCGCCGCGGCCTGCTTCGTGAGGGCGCGAGCCCGGGTCGCTAGCGCGCGCAGGCCGAGCGCCTCGGCCGCCGCGGCGATCGCAGGCGCGCGTCGTCGATCCCCGTGGCTGCGCCACGGGGCCCCTCGCCGACGCAGCGACGCT
>JBGARM010000496.1:0-2405 GCA_044230215.1 Thermoanaerobaculia bacterium
AGACCGGCAAGCGGACCGCCACCGCACACGCCGACAGCGGGCCGGGCAACCACACCGGCCGCGGGCACCACCCCCCACCGGCCACCACGCCACGCCGGGGGGGGGGGGGGGGGGGGGGGGCGCCGCCGCCCCCCCCCCGCCCGCACCGCGCGGGGGAATGGGACGGGCGAAAGCTCTCCGGCCACGCCGCCAAGCTGTGGGCGCAGCACGCGACCGAGACCTGGGACCTCTTCGGCCAGTACGAGGACTTCTCCGACGACTTCCGCGCCGACAACGGCTTCGTGCCCCAGGTCGGCTATCGGCTGCTCTACGCCGAAGGCGGCCGCACCTGGCATCCGGTCGAGAAGAAGGTCTCGAGGCTGCGTCTCTTCACCGTCGCCGACCGCTCCGAGACCCAGGGGGGGGAGCTCCTGTCGCAGGAGGTCGTGCCGGGCTTCGGCCTCGATGCCACCTGGAACTCTTTCGTGCGCTGCGAGTTCGCCTTCGACGAAGTGGTCAACCAGGGGGTGAAGTTCGAGCGCTTCCAGTTCCGCCCGCGCATCGAAGTCCGGCCCGGGAAGATCGTGCAGCAGCTCGTCCTGCGGGCGGTCTACGGCGACGACGTCGACTTCGCCAACAACCGTCCGGCCGAGGGCTGGCGGGCGACGCTCACCGCCGACCTGCAGCCGACCAACCATCTGGCGCTCAGTCTCTCGGGGGAGCGGCGCACGCTCGACGTCGAGGCGCACGGCCTCTCGGGCACCCTCTTCACCGCCGACCTCGCCCGCCTGCGCGCGGTCTACACCTTCAACGCCAGGAGCTGGCTGCGGCTGATCGGCGAGTGGCAGGCCATCGACCGCGACCCGGCGCTCTACGACTTCGACGTCCGCCCGACGAGCGGCGACTTCGGCGGCTCGGCGGTCTTCGCCTACAAGCTCAACTGGCAGACCGTCCTCTTCCTCGGCGTCGGCGACGAGCGCACCCAGGACCCCAACGGCGACCTCCAGCCGCTCGGCCGCGAAGGCTTCTTAAAGATCTCCTACGCCTTCCAGCACTAGCCTCGATCGTCGCGGCGCGCCGACAGCTCCGCCAGGTCCGCCGGGTATACTGACCATCGCAAGGGTCCGGGGGACTTTCTCTCCGGAGGACAGCAAGATGGTCGGGCCGCCATCTGGGCAGCAAGCTCTGGCGGTCCGCGCGCTCGACTCTCCCCGGTCGGGCTGACCTTCGCGTCGTCGGAGCTGCAACCGTCCGATCGGCGACGATGCGAAAGGAGCCGCGATTGCGCAACGACGTGCGAGTGGCAGCGCTGCAGTACTTCATCCGACCGGTGTCGAGCTTTCAGCAGTTCGCCGACCAGGTCTCTGGCCTGGTGGCGACCGCCGCCGACTACAAGGCGGACCTGGTCGTCTTTCCCGAGTACTTCACGGTACAACTGCTCACTCTGGGCGATCTGCGCAAGCCAATCCGCGAGCAGGTCCGCGACCTCGCGGGGCAGGACGCCGTCTTTCTCGAGCTCATGTCGGGACTGGCGCGCAAGCACGGCGTCTTCATCGTCTCCGGTTCGATTCCCGGGCGGGGGGACGACGGCCAGCTGCACAACGATTGCCACGTCTTCAATCGCAGCGGCGAGCGCGGCGTGCAAGGCAAGCTGCACATGACGCGTTGGGAAGCCGAAGAATGGCTCGTCGCACCGCGCCGGCGCCTGCGGGTCTTCGAGACCGAGTTCGGGCGCATGGCGATCGCGATCTGCTACGACGTCGAGTTTCCGGAGATCGCGCGCGCGGCGGCGCGGCGGGGCTGCGACATTCTTGTCGTTCCCAGCTGCACGGACGACCGCCACGGCTTTCTCCGCGTGCGCTACTGTGCCCAGGCGCGCGCGATCGAGAATCAGATGTATGTCGTTCACGCCTGCACGGTCGGATCGCTGCCGATGGTCCCGGCGGTCTCGCTCAACTACGGCCAGGCGTCGATCCTCACTCCATCCGATTTCCGCTTCGCGCGCGACGGCATCCTGGCCGAGGGTCAGGTGAACGCCGAGATGATGGTCATCGGCGTGCTCGACCTGGAGATTCTGCGGCAATCACGCGCGACGGGTACCGTGCTGCCGCTGCGCGACAGCCAGACGACCGCCGAAGTGCTCGCCGACCTCGACGAGGTGGTTCTTTGACCGCGCCACACAGGAGCGCAGTGAAGGTGCGTCGCCTTGGCTCCGCGGACTTCTCCGCCGTCATCGCGTTGTGCGAACGGGTCTATCCGCAGTCCAAACCATGGACCGAAGAGCAGCTCGCCAGTCATCTGGCGGTCTTCCCCGAGGGACAGAGCACCGAGAAGCGCAACGAGGAGAGCGCGGCGATGATGGTCGACTCGCAGAAGGAGGCGACCGCGGCCGCGCTCACCGAACTCGGCTACGACGTCGATGCGAA
>JBGARM010000497.1:0-2369 GCA_044230215.1 Thermoanaerobaculia bacterium
GACGATCGGCTTGCCGTTCCCGTCGACATCGTCGCCGTCCCAGGTACCGACGCCGTTCGTAAAGCTCCCCCACGCCGGCGGCGGCTGCAGGACGCCGCTCTGGCTGTTGACCCAGAAGTCGGCCCAGAGCTTGCGCTCGCGGTCGAGGAGGCGGAGGCCCATGCCGGAGAAGTTGCGCTCCGGGATGCGCAGCTCCTCGATGCTGGCGATGCCGCCGAGGATGCCGACGACGGTCGCTTCGCCGTTGAAGAGATCCCACTCGTGGCCCTTGCGCTGGCGGTTCTTGATCTTCCACTCGCCGGTGAGGAAGTCGAAGTCGCCGGGCTTGCCGGTGGCTGCTGGAGGAACCGCAGCAGCGCGGGCGCCGCCGGTGAGTCCCAGCGCTCCGCCGACCGCCAGACCGGCGGCCAGCTGAAGAAGGGTCCTGCGTTCGAGGTCCGACGAGACGTTGTCCATGAGTCCTCCCGGGTGTCGCGGTCGCGGGACCGATTCCCGCCGCAGCAAGGCTAGGACCCAATGGGGACAGTTTCCGCCCTATTGCCTGATACCCTTTTCAGGTGGGCTCGCCAACCAACCGCATCCTCGCGGTCCTCGAACTGCTGCAAGCGCACGGGCAGCTGCCGGGCACCGAGATCGCCCGCCGCCTGGGGGTGGACCGGCGCACCGTGCGGCGCTACATCGTGGCGCTCGAGGAGATGGGGATCCCGGTGACCGCCGAGCGCGGCGCCGGCGGCGGCTATGCGCTGGTGGCCGGCTTCAAGCTGCCGCCGATGCTCTTTACCGACGAAGAGGCGCTGGCGCTCTCGCTCGGCCTGCACGCGGCGAGCGCTCTCGGCCTGGGCGACCCCGGCGGTCCTTCGGCCGGCCTGGCGAGTGCGCGCGCGAAGCTCGAGCGGGTGATGCCGGCCGATCTCAAGCGCCGGCTGCGCGCCGCCGACGAGACGATGCAGCTCGATCTCCCGGCAAGCGGCCCGCCGGCGGAGAGCCAAGTGCTCGCGACGCTCTCCGCCGCAGCGCAGGCGCAGCGCACAGTGCATGTGGTCTACGACGCTGCCGATCGCAGCCGCACGGCGCGTGACTTCGACCCCTACGGCCTCGCCTTTCGCGGTGGCTGCTGGTACGTCGTCGGCCATTGCCATTTGCGCCAGGGCCCGCGCACCTTCCGCGTCGACCGCGTCGCCACCGCCACCCGCACCGCGCGCACCTTCGAGCGTCCGGCGAACTTCGACACCCTCGAAGCAATCTCGACCGCCCTCGCCACCCTTCCCCGCGCCCACCAGGCCGAGGTGCTCTTGCACACCGACCTCGCCAGCGCGAAGAAGCAGATCTTCGCCACCCTGGGCACGCTCGAGGAAGTCGAAGGCGGCGTCCTCCTCCACTCCCAGACCGACGATCTCGCCTGGCTCGCCCGCGAGCTCGCCCGTCTGCCATTCGGCCTGGAGATTCGCCGCCCGCAAGGCCTCGTCGCCGCGTTGCGTGCGCACGCGCGAGCGCTATTCATCGCGGCGCTCGATGCAACGATTGCAGTGGAAAGGCGTAGCTAGAACGGTAGTCTTCCCCTCGCCTGTTTCCCAGGAGGCCGCATGCGCCCAGCCATTCTCCCCCTCGTCCTGCTCCTCGCCTCTGCCGCAGCTCTTCCGGCCGAAGTATCGAAATCCAGCGGCCCCACACCGGCCGAGGCGGCGGAACGCCTCCTCGCCGCGGCCTATCCCGCCGACGCTCCGGGGGCGGCGGTGCTGGTGCGATGGCATGGGCGGGAAGTCCTGCGCAAGGGGTATGGGATGGCGCAGATGGATCTCGGGATTCCGGTCGCGCCGGAGCAGGTGTTCGAGATCGGGTCGGTGACCAAGCAGTTCACCGCGGCGATCGTGTTGCGGCTCGCGGAGCAGGGGAAGCTCTCGCTCTCCGACCCGGTGACGAAGTTCCTTCCCGGGATGACTTTCGGCGGGGCGACGATCACCCTCGAGCAGCTTCTCCAGCACACCGCGGGGGTGCCCAACTACACCGACATGCCGGAGTGGATTCCGCGCTGGCGCGAGGACATGACGGTCGAGACGCTCTTCGCCCTCTTCCGCGACAAGCCGCTCGACTTTCCGCCCGGCACACTGTGGAACTACAGCAACTCGGGCTACATCCTGCTCGGCGCGGTGATCGAGAAGGTCACCGGCAAGAGCTACGAAGAGGTCGTGGAACAGGAGCTCCTCGCGCCACTGGGCATGAAGGACTCGCGTTACGGCCACCAGGAGGAGATCGTCCGCGGCCGCGTTGCCGGCTACGTGAAGGGCCCCGAAGGCTGGGCCAACGCGCCGTACCTGTCGCTCAGCCAGCCCTACGCCGCCGGGTCGCTGATGTCGACCGTCGACGACCTG
>JBGARM010000498.1:0-2366 GCA_044230215.1 Thermoanaerobaculia bacterium
GGCAACGAGGATCTTCGCCCCCGGCGCGCGCGCACCGTCGACGACGAGGATCTCCAGCGGAGCATTTCCCCGTGCGAGGCCCATCCCTTGCCGAGCGAGCGCGGCGCGACCGGCCTGAATTGCCGCCATGAGGCCTGCCGCACCCGCGCCGATCACGGCGAGGTCGGTCGTCGGTTCGCTCATCGCGGTCAGTCTACAGGGCGGTTGTCGCCGCGCGACCGGCGAAGGACGTAGGATCCTCTCTCGCGAAGTGGAGGGCGGGTGGAGATTCGGCGGTGTACGAACTGCGGCACGATCGCCGTGGTGGCGGGCGCGATCCGGTGCGCGAAGTGCGAAGGGCGCCTCGAGCTCGGTGACGAGCGCGAGCTCCTCGGGCGCCGCCTGGGTAGCTACACGCTCATCGAAGTGCTCGGCGCCGGTGGCATGGGCGTCGTCTTTCGCGCCCGCCACGAGACGCTCGAACGCGACGCGGCAGTCAAGCTCCTGTTGCCCGGCGAGACCGCCGAGAGCGCCCACCGGAGATTTCTCAACGAAGCGCGGCTCCTCGCCGGCCTTCGTCATCCGAACGTCGTGACGGCCTACGACTTCGCCGAGACGGACTGGGGCGCGCCGTATCTCGTCCTCGAGCTGCTCGAAGGGCGCTCCGCCGAGGCCCTCCTCGCCGACTGCCGGGCGCGCGGCGAGAGCGGCTTGCCGCCGGCCGTGGTCGCGGCGATTCTCGCCGACGCCGTGGCCGGCCTCGACGCCGCGCACGCTGCGGGGATCGTGCATCGCGACCTCAAGCCGGCGAATCTCTTCGTCTGCTCGGAGGGCGGGCGCGCAGTCACCAAGGTGATCGACTTCGGCATCGCGCGCGCGGAGTTCTCGGACAGCGAAGCGACGCGGCTCACCGCGAGCTCGGCGGTGGTGGGCACACCGCTCTATCTCGCGCCCGAACAGCTGCGGCACGAAGCGACCGGGCCGGCCTGCGATCAGTATGCCCTGGCGCTCACGGCGTGCGAGCTGCTTTGCGGTGTCGCCGTGCGCGAGGGCTTGACGCTCGCCCAGATTCTGCGCTTCGAGATCGCCGAGCCGGTTCCGGTGCGCGAGCGCTTCCCCGACCTCGGCGGGGCGACGGCGCGGGCGCTCGAACGCGCAACCGAGCCCGATCCTGCCCGCCGTCACGAAGATCTCGCTGCCTTTCTCGATGCGCTGGCGCTGCCGGCTGCCGCGCGTGGCGCCGACGAGCTGCTGGAAAGGGTGGCGGCGTCGGTCGAGCCGAAGCTCGGTGCCCGAGGGCGTCCGACTGCGGTGGCCTCGCGGCTCGAACGATCTCGGACGACCGCCGCGACGGCGCCGGTTCGCCGCCGTCGCCGGACGCGGCTGGGGCGCAGGGCGGTCCGCGCAGCTGTCGTCCTCGCAGCGGTCGTGGCCGTCGGCCTCGGCGTCTTCGCGACCCTCCGGTTGTCACGAGGGTCGCGCCCTTCGGCTGCCGGTTCCGGAGCGGACGCTGGGGACGCGCCGGCGCACGCGCACCGACTCCCCGGACCGCTCGCTGCGCCCGCCGATGGCCAGCGGATCCTCACCGAGACCGGAAACGCCTGGGTAGTCGGTTCGCCGGGAGCCTGGACGCTGCTGGCGAGGGAGGGCGGCGGCTCGACGCGCATCGCCTGGCCCGCCGGCACAGCCATTCTCGGCGCGACGGCGGATGGCGCGCTGTGGGCCCGGAAAGCGAACCGGCTGGTGGCGATCGACCCGGCTCAAGCCGGTGAGCGCGAGCGGGGCGGCCGCTGGCTGGAGCCCTGGGCGAGCGCCGCCCCGGAGGCGCTGGCCGTTTCGCCGCGCGGCGACTATGTGGCGCTCGCCGGGGGCGCCGGTTTGGAGGTCGCCGCGATCACGCCGGAGGGTCCGCGGCCGAAGTTCCGGGTGCCGACTGCGGCGAGCGCGACCGGACGGCGGCGGATCGCGCTCACCGATCAGCAGCTGGCGGTCGCCGAGACCGAGGGCTCGCTGGCGCTCTATCGCCTGGCAGATGGGGCGCTCCTCTGGCGGCTGCCGTTCCCGGATCATCAGCTCACGGCGCTGGCGCTGGCCGACGGGCTGCCGTGGCTCGCGGTCGGCGGAGCGGTCGGCGAGGTGCGAGTCCTCGCGGTCGCGGATGGGCACGAGGTCGCGCGTGTGCCGCGCGCCGGGAGGGTCGAGTCGCTGCTCTGGCTTCCCGATCGCCCGACCCTCGCCATCGGCCATGATCGCGGTCTCCGCTTCTGGCGGCCCGACGGCAGCCTCGCCGGTGCGGTCGAGGAGGTCGAGGGGGTCGGGAACTGCAGCAGCCTCCATCTCGGGCTCTCCGCCCTCGGCTGCCTCGACGCCTCGCTGGCGAGGCTCGA
>JBGARM010000499.1:0-2362 GCA_044230215.1 Thermoanaerobaculia bacterium
CGCGGCGCGAGGCGGTCTCGATCGGCGTCGAGGTGAACGCGGTCGAGCTGCTCGAGCGCCTCCTCGCCGAAGGTGTCCTGCCCGACGTCGTCACCGATCAGACTTCGGCGCACGACAATCTCCACGGCTACGTGCCGCACGGTATCCCCTTTGGCGAAGCGCTGGCGCTGCGCGCCGCCTCGCCGGCCATCTACGTCGAACGGGCGATGGCCTCGATGGCGGCGCACGTGCGAGCGATGCTCGAGCTCCAGCGACGCGGCGCGGTGACCTTCGACTACGGCAACAACCTGCGCGGTCAGGCCCGCGACGCCGGGGTGGAGAACGCCTTCGACATCGGCGGCTTCGTGCCGATGTTCATCCGGCCGCTGTTCTGCGAGGGCAAGGGCCCGTTCCGGTGGGCCGTGCTGTCGGGCGACCCGGAAGATCTCCGGGTGACCGACGAGGCGATCCTCGAGCTCTTTCCGCAAGACCGCAAGCTCGAGCGTTGGATCCGCATGGCGCAGCGACGGGTCGAGTTCCAGGGGCTGCCGGCGCGCATCTGCTGGCTGGGCTATGGCGAGCGCGACCGCGCCGGCCGGGCGTTCAACGAGCTGGTCGCTGCCGGCAGAGTCTCGGCGCCGATCGTCATCGGCCGCGACCATCTCGACTGCGGCTCGGTCGCCTCGCCGTTCCGTGAGACCGAAGGAATGCGCGACGGCTCCGACGCCATCGCCGACTGGCCGATCCTCAACGCGCTGATCAACAGCGTCAACGGTGCGACCTGGGTGTCGGTGCATCACGGTGGAGGGGTGGGAATCGGCAACTCATTGCACGCCGGCATGGTCATCGTGGCGGACGGCACGGCCGCCGCCGCCGCGCGGATCGCGCGCGTACTGGCGAGCGATCCGGGCATGGGCGTCGCGCGCCACGCCGACGCCGGTTACCCGGAGGCTCTGGCCTGCGCCGCCGAGCGCGGCGTCGACTTGCCGATGCTCGCGGTCCGGGACGTCGCCCGCCCCGGGACGGAATAGCCCCGGCCGCATGCCCAGCCACTCCGCAGCGCGCGCGCGGGTCGCCGCTGTACGCACTGCCGGCCGGCCCGACCTCGCGGAGCTGGGGCTGCTGCTCGTCCCCGGAGCGGCGCTTCTCGCGGGCCTCCATGGTCTCTCTCTCGCTGCGCTGGCGGCGTGGCTCCTGTGGATGATTCGCTGGTCGCCGCCAGCGCGCGAGCGCTGGCTCGTCGCGGTGTGCGGCACGCTGGCGGCGCTCGTTCTGGCGACCGCCGTCGGCCGGGATCTCGAGCGCCGAAGCGCCGCGGAGCCGGCGGTCGAGCGCCTGGTCGCCGAATATCAGGCTTACTGGCAGGAGCTCCAGGCGAGCTCGGAACGGGCCCTCGGCGAGCTCGCCGCGCCGCCGCTCGACGCGGCTCGACAGCTCGAGGCCTTCGCGCGCCTGGGCCGCCTTGCCCGCGAGTCGCGCCTGCCCGGTCTGACCCTGCTGCTGCTCGACGCCGACGGGCAGCCGATCGCCTGGGGGGGGGCGGGACTCCTGCACGACCTCGGGCCCGCCGGGGCCGAGGGTTTCGCCAGGACTTCGGAGGAGGCCAAGAGCTCCGACCGCTCCGATGTCGAGCGGGTTTCTGCGCCTGTCGCCACCGCTGGCGACGGCGGCGGGCGCCGGCTCTTCCTGCAGAGTGCGGCGTCGGCGACGGCGATCATTCTGCGCACGCTCCCCGGCCGGGACGGCAGCCGCTACCAGCTGGTCTGCGGCGAGAGCCGCTCGCGCCGCAGCGCGCCGCCGCTGGTCGGCGATCTGCGCGCGGTGGCGGTCCGCACAGGAGGGAACGGGGCCGGGATGGCGACGAGTGCGGCCAGCAGCGGCGGCACGGAGTGGTCCTGGGGTTTCGGACGCTTCGCGCTCGACTCGGCGACGTCGGTCGTGCCCGGAAGCCGGTCGATTCAGGCTCCGGATTTGCCCTCGCTCGTGCTCGCGGCCGGCTGGGAGGAAACCGGGGGAGAACCACTCGACGCTCGCGACCGGGCGGCGTTGTGCGTCGGGCTTGCTCTCTTCGGTCTCGCGGCGCTGCGCGGCTTCGCGCTGGCGGTCCTCGCCGGAACAGTGCTCGAACGCCCGCGGCGGATCTTCGAAGTTGCGGCGCTCTCCCTGGCCGGCGTCGCCTTGCTGGGGATGGGGCTCGCAGTTCCCGCCGCCGAGCTCCTCCTGCTCGCCGGCGGGCTGGCGCTCGCGGGCCTCGGCTGGTTCCTCGTCTGGAGCCGCGGCGGTGTTCCGGCCGGCCGTGCGTCGCGCGCGCTGGCGACGGCGTCGGCGCTCGCCGCGGTGCCTGGGATCGCCCTGCTCTACAAACACAGTCCCGCCGGGGCGC
>JBGARM010000049.1:0-12550 GCA_044230215.1 Thermoanaerobaculia bacterium
GCGAGCAGGCGCCCACGTCGTTCGCGATCCGCCGCCCGCAGCCGACCGCGCTGTGGATCGCGATGCCGCTCTACGTCTTCTACTGGGTCAGCTTCCCGGCGATCTGGCTGCTCAATCACGCGGCCGGCGGCCTGCTGAAGCTGGTCGGCCTCAAGTCGGCCGGCGAGGAGGAGCTGTCGCACTCCGAAGAGGAGTTGCGCCTGCTCCTGTCGTCGTCGGAGATGGGCAGCCAATCGAAGCTCAAGCGCGAGATCCTCGACAACGTCTTCGAGCTCTCGCTGCGCAACGCCCGTCAGGTGATGGTGCCGCGCGCCGATGTGGTGCGCCTCGCGACCTCGCGCCCGATCGAGGAGAACCTGGCGCTGGCGCGCCAGAGCGGGCACACGCGGTTTCCGCTCTGCGAGCGGGATCTCGACAGCGTCATCGGCATCATCCACATCAAAGACCTCTTCCGCACCACCGAGCGCATCGCCGACATCGCGAGCCTCGCGCGGCCGGTCGCCTTCGTCCCCGAGACCACGCCGCTCGACCGGCTGCTCGGACGGATGCAGGCCGAGAAGCAGCACATGGTGGCGGTGGTCGACGAATACGGCGGCGTCTCCGGCATCGTCACCCTCGAGAACGTCATCGAGGAGATCGTCGGCGAGATCCAGGACGAGTTCGATACCGAGCGTCCGGAGCTCGCGCAGCGGGGCGAGGGGGTCTTCACTCTGCAGGGGTCGATGCTGGTCGTCGACCTCGAAGACGAAATCGGTCTCGAGCTCTCCAGCCGCGACGAGGACACCATCGCCGGCGTCGTCCTCTCGGAGCTCGGCAGGAAGCCGCGGGTCGGCGACCGGGTGACCCTGGGCCGGGCGCAGTTCGAGGTCCTCGAGGTCCAGGGCAACCGGATCCGGTCGCTCGGCCTGGAGCTGCCGGCGGGCGACGTCCCCTCTGCTCCCTGACGGCGCGCAAAAACCAAAATCCCGAAGATTGATCCAAAGCCCTGAATTTTTCGCCGGTCCAACCGCGACAGGCTCCCCCGACACGCCGACACCGGACGCGCAAGTCTCTCGCTCTCCGTAAGTTAAGTGGCTTTGCCGAAAGTGCGGACCGGACCGGTTTCTGGCACGAATCTCGTAATCAAGGCCGGTGGTTCGGGTACTCATGGTCGCATCGGTGGGAGGGGTCGCAAAGTCCGGAAAGGCTGATCCTGGGCCAGCCGGAGATGACACGGGGATGAACGACCTTGTGTTAGGCTTTTCACACCGCTGTAACCAAGTTGCGCTGGCTGGAATCGTTCCGCCGGCGGTCCCTATCAACCTGATGGAGGTTTGATGATGTTGAACAAGAGAAATTGGTGGAATGTCGCGGCCGTTGCGACCCTCGCCCTCGTGGCGTTGTTCGCGGTGGCTCCGGCGAGCGCCCAGGAGCAGGTGGGTGCGATTATCGGTACCGTCAGCGACGCGTCGGGCGCGGTTCTCCCGGGCGCGACCGTCGAAGCGGTCTCGGCCGGCGGCACCCGTCTGTCGGGCACCACGAACGAGAGCGGCGCCTACCGCTTCCCGCGCGTGCCCCCGGGCACCTACGTGGTGGTCGGCAAGCTCGATGGCTTCAACCCGGCTGAGGTTCAGGGCGTCTCGGTTCGCCTCGGCGACACCGTCACCGCGAACATCACGCTCGAGGTCGGCGCCGTCTCCGAAACGATCAGCGTGGTCGGCGAAGCCGGCCAGGTCGACGTCAAGAGCTCGGCCACTGCCGCCTCGATCACCGCTGAGCAGATCGAGTCGCTGCCCAAGGGTCGCGACTTCACCGGTATCGCCACCCAGGCGGCCGGCGCCTCCCAGGAAGGCTTCCTCGGCGGCATCTCGATCGACGGCGCCTCGGGTTCCGAGAACCGCTTCGTCATCGACGGCGTCGACACCACCCACCCGCAGGACGGCGTCTCCGGCCAGAATCTGGTCACCGACTTCGTCGAAGAGGTGCAGGTCAAGTCGGCCGGTTATGCGGCGGAGTACGGCGGCTCGGTCGGCGGCGTGATCAGCGCCGTCACCAAGAGCGGCACGAATGAATTCAAGGGCTGGGTCGGCCTCTACTACGGCGACTCCACCTGGAACGGCTCCGAGCGCATCACCCCGTACGAGTCCGCCCCCTCGCACTACCGCCAGTTCGACAAGGACGACACCACGACCACCGAGCCCGGCTTCGCCATCGGCGGACCGATCGCCCAGGACGCGGCGTGGTTCTACGCCGGCTACACTTACACTGAGGCGGACATCAATCGCCTTCCGGATCCCTCGACGCGCCAGCCCAATCCAGTCAACGCGAACCGTACGGACAAGCGCGAGTACCTCTCCGCCAACATCAAGGGCAACGTTGGGTCGCAGTTCCTCTACAAGGTTTCGGGGCTTCTCACTCCGCGGAATGCCGACGGCCTGCTCCCGAACAAGGACGGTTCGACGCCCATCAACGCTGACCTGAAAGTCAAGGAAGAAACCGATACCACGAGCTACTCGGCCTACGGCGACTACATCCCGGTCGACAACTTCTACCTCTCCGGGCGTATCGGCCACTACGAGACGGACTTCGCGACCAAGGGCTTCGATGTCGTGGGCGTCAACAACGTTTTCTTCCGCAACGGAACCATCCCGGTTCCGCAATCGAGCCCGCTCTATCGCCCAGTTGGATTCACCGCGGCGCCCGGCGACGGTAACAACGCGTCCACCGACCTGTGGCAGCGCGACGCGGCCTCCATCGACGCCAACCTCTTCGTGAACGGGCTCGGCACCCACGCTTTCAAGGCGGGCGTCCAAGCCGAGAACATCAAGAACGAGGTGAATCGCGGTGAGTTGTCGAACCTCGATACCTTCCGGTGGGGTCTTGCCGACCGTTTCGGCGCCGGCGTCAAGGGAACCTACGGTTCGCTGGCGATTCGTCGATTCCGCACCGAAGGCAAGGCGGAGAGCAAGAATCTCGGGATGTACGTTCAGGACAGCTGGTCCGTCCTGCCGAATCTGACGGTGAATCTCGGTGTCCGCACCGAGCAGGAGCGAGTTCCGACCTATCCTTCGGCTCAGACTGGCCCGTTGCCGAAGTACGCCATCGAGTTCAACTACGGCGACAAGCTGGCGCCGCGAGTCGGATTCGCCTGGGATGTGATGTCCGACCAGAAGGTCAAGGTCTACGGCTCATGGGGCACCTACTACGACATCACCAAGCTCGAGATGCCGCGCGGCTCGTTCGGCGGTGACAAGTGGGTCGAGTACATCTATCCACTCAACACGACAGACTGGGTTTCGCTCCTCGCTGGCGGCAACTGCCACCTGTCGACCAACGACCCGAATGACAACCCGTGCCCGGGTCTCGGTGCACCGGCAGTTACGCTCGACCTCCGACACGTCACCGATCCGGCGAACGCCATCGACCCGAACCTCAAGCCGATGGAGCAGGAAGAGTTCCAGTTGGGCGCCGACTGGCAGTGGACCACCACCTCGGTGGTCGGTGTCCGCTACGTCAACAAGACCCTCAAGAATGCCATTGAAGACATCGGCTACTTGGTCGAAACGGCGCCTGGCGTTCGTCAGGAGTACTACATCACCGGCAACCCCGGCAAAGGCATCGTCGCCGGTGACCCCGATGGCTCCGGCCCGATTCCGGCGCAGCCGGAAGCTGTCCGCGACTACGAGGCGCTCGAGTTGTCCTGGAACCGGCGTTTCGCCGGCAACTGGTCGGCGCACGTCGCCTACACCTATAGCAAGCTCGAGGGCAACTACTCGGGTCTGGCGAGCTCGGATGAGTTCGGCCGTACCGACCCGAACGTCAGCCGCGCGTTCGATGCACTGCACAACGCCTTCGACCTGAACGGCAATCTGGTGTTGGGTTCCCTCAACACCGAGCGTCCGCACCAGATTGATGCGCAGTTCATCTATCGCTTCGGTTGGGGCACGACGATCGGTGTCAACCAGTATTACGGCAGCGGCACCCCGATCTCCACTCAGTGGAACTATGTCGGCGTACCGTTCTTCCCGTTCGGACGTGGCAATGCTGGTACGACCGAAGACCTCACGCAGACGGACCTGCTGATCACGCATCCGTTCAAGATCGGCAACTTCACCCTCGAGGCCAGCGTCAACGTCCTCAACCTCTTCGACGAAGATGCCGTTCTCCTCGTCGACAACAACCAGTATCGCGGTGACCTCTGTGACTCCGACGCCTGCGACGGCAGCTACGACTTCTTGTTCTACCTGAAGCCCAACACGGGCGTTTCCTTCGGCAACCCCTACCAGGCTGCCCGAGTCATCCGCCTCGGCCTCAAGTTCATGTTCTAGGAACGACCGCAGTAGCGGCTCGTTCTCGAGCCTAAAGCAGGCGGGAGTGCTTCGGCGCTCCCGCCTTTTTCTTTGCCTGCCCCACTCGCACAGCCTGCGGCCTAGGCACTTCCTCCCGCTCACGCCGCAGAGAGGCCGCCGGCAGGGATCTCGCGCAGACAAGGTTCGAGACAGCGGCAGCGAGTGCGCCGGCGGTCAGCGGCGTTCGCGCTGAATCCCCGGTGCTCGGTCGGGACCCCGGTCGATTGGATTTCTCTTCTTGAGGGCGGGGCCCCCCGCCACTGCGCGCCGGGAATTCAGCGCGAACGCCGCTGCCCGCCTCCCGTTGGAGGCAGGCACGGGGTGGCACTTTCTCTTCTGGAGCGCTCTGAGAGCCGCTGGCGGCGCCGTCAGCCGCGTTCTGCGGCGACGAGCTCGAGCGCCTTGGCGACCGCATCGGCCACCGGCACCAGGAGCTTCTGGCGGTCACGGCGCAGGGCGAACTCGATCTGCCCCGCGGCGAGCGACTTGCCGCCGACGACGACGCGGAGCGGGATGCCGATCAGGTCGGCGTCCTTGAACTTCACCCCGGGCCGCTCGTCGCGATCGTCGTAGAGAACGTCGAGGCCGCGTCCCGCGAGCTCTCTCGCCATCTCCTCGGCGGCGCGAGCCGACTCGGCCTCGTTGGGATTCAGGGCGATGACCAGGACCTCGAACGGCGCCAGCGGCATCGGCCAGATGATGCCGTCGGCGTCGTGGTTCTGCTCGATGGCGGCGGCGACCGTGCGGCCGATGCCGAGGCCGTAACAGCCCATGATCATCGGCTTCTGGCCGCCCGCCTCGTCGGTGAACTCGCACTTCATCGCCACCGAGTACTTGTCGCCGAGCTTGAAGATGTGTCCGACCTCGATGCCGCGCGAGATCGCGAGCGGAGCACCGCACTGCGGGCAGGGATCGCCCTCGACGACGGTGACCAGATCGATGACATCGCCGAGCCGGGCATCGCGGCCCCAGTTGGCGTTCGACAGGTGGACGCCGGCCGCATTGGCGCCGCAGGTGAAGTTGCGCAGCCCGGCGGCGGAGAGGTCGGCCAGCAGGCGCAACCCGGCGGGCAGACCGACGGGACCGAGCGAGCCCACCGGGGTGCCGGTCGCCGCCAGGACCTTGTCCTCGGTGGCGAGCTGCAGATGCTCGACGTTCAGCGCGTTCAGGAGCTTCACCTCGTTGACCTCGCGATCGCCGCGGATGGCAACCGCCACGAAGCCCTTGTCGGTCTCGTAGACCAGGGTCTTGACGAACTGGGTCTCGGGAACGGCGAGGAAGCGCGCCACCTCCTCGACCGACCGCATGCCCGGGGTGTCGTGGCGCGTCAACGCCTGCTCCGCCGCCTCGGAAATGTTGCCCCAGGGGCCGCGGGTGGCCTTCTCGGTGTTGGCGCCGTAGCCGCAGGCATCGCAGTGCGCCACCGCGCTCTCGCCGGTCGCGGCAGTCACCATGAACTCGTGCGACGACGAGCCGCCGATCGTTCCGGTGTCGGCGTCGACGACCGTGTAGTCGAGCTTGCAGGCCTCGAAGATCCGGCGATAGGCGGCGCGCATCGCCTCGTAGGCCTCGTCGAGGCTCTCCGGCGTGGCGTGAAACGAATAGGCATCCTTCATCAGGAACTCGCGCCCGCGCATCAGGCCGAAGCGCGGGCGGATCTCGTCGCGGAACTTGGTCTGGATCTGGAACAGGTTGAACGGCAGCTGACGGTAGCTCTTGACGTCGCGCCGCACCAGGTCGGTGATGACCTCCTCGTGCGTCGGACCGAAGCAGAAATCGCGGTCGTGGCGATCGCGGATGCGCAGCAGC
This sequence comes from Thermoanaerobaculia bacterium, assembly GCA_044230215.1. Lineage (GTDB taxonomy): Bacteria > Acidobacteriota > Thermoanaerobaculia > Multivoradales > JAGPDF01 > JAGPDF01. Next base: position 6,138 of record JBGARM010000049.1, read on the forward strand.
TCCTTGCCGTACTTCTGCCAGCGTCCCGACTCGATCCACAGCTCGGCCGGCTGGATGGAAGGCATCGAGAGCTCCACCGCCCCGGCGGCAGCCATCTCGCGCCGCACGATCGCCGAGAGCTTCTGCAGGCTCCGCCAGCCGAAGGGCAGATAGGTGTAGATGCCGGCGGCGAGCTTGCGGATCATTCCCGCCCGGACCATGAGCTGGTGCGAGATCACTTCGGCGTCGTTCGGCACCTCGCGGGTGGTGAAGAGGTAGGTCTGCGACCAGCGCGTGAGGGGGGCGGGAACGGAGGGGCGAAGGCTGTCGGTCGTAGGCGTCACAGGGTCACCGGGGTCTCGGAGCGGAAGTGGATCGTTGCGGGCGCTATCGCTTCTGGCGCTGCTGTACACGTTCGAGCAGGCGCGAAGAGTCGCGCATGCATTCCATCATCTTCTCTTCCAGGGCGCCGACGCGCGGCTCGAGACTGCGCGCCCGGCCGAAAGCGCCGCGCGCCTTCTCTTCGTTGCCGGCGGCGAGAAAGGCCATGCCGAGGTGGGTCAGCGTCGTCGGCGAGGATCCCAGGTCGTTCGACTTCGCCAGGCATTCGACGGCCTGTTCGTATTCCTTGCGCTTGTAGTGCACCCAGCCCATGGCGGCGAGCGGAAACTGCTTGAGCTCGTCGGGAGCGAGATCCAGCGCCTGCTGCGCATACTCCAGCGCCTGATCGAGATCCTCCTCCATCTCCGCCAGGTTGTAGGCCATCTCGAAGTAGGCGATCGTGCGCGTGAAGTTGCTCGCCCCCTCCTGCAGCAGGAGCTTGCCGATACGGTTTCCCTCGCGGAACTTGCCGCCGCTGCGCAAGGCGGCGATCAGCGCCGCCGAAGCCGTCGCGCGCAGCATCTCGCCGGGATTCAGCTCGAGCACCCGCCGCGCTGCGGTTTCGAGCTCTTCCCAACGATCGAGAGAGAGGCAGAGCATGGCGAACGACATCAGCAGCGTGGGGTTCTCGGGCTCCGCGTCCAGCGCCTTCTGATAGGCAGAGAGCGCCCGGTCGCGCTCGCCGCGCGCGCGATGTTCCTCGGCCTTCGCCATGTAGCGCGCCGCCTCGGTGCCCACTTCGGGCAGCGGCGCGCCGGTCCGTCCGGAGAGGAACTGCACGAGGTCCTGGTAGCGCAGCCGCCGCGGATTCAGCCGCTGCGCCTCGCGAAACGACGCCAGCGCCTTCTTGTTCCAGTGGCGGTCGAGGTAGGCGAGACCGAGCAGGTAGTGCGCCTCCTCGAAGGCCGGATCGAGCCGCACCGCTTCGCGCAGGCTCCGGATGGCGTGCGCCGCCTGCCCCATCTCGTAGCGGCAGTTGCCAAGCAGGTAGAGCGCCTGCGGCACGCGATCGAGGAGATTCGCCTGCTCGAGGTAGGCCACGGCGCGCGACAGTTCGCCATGCGCGGCATAGACGGCGCCGAGGCTGAAGTGCGGCAGGAAGGCGTCCGGATACTCCGCCACCGCCTTCTTGAGCAGCGTCTCGGCGCGATGGAAGTTGCCCTGCTCGTGGAAGATGACGCCGGAGAACACGAGAGCTTCGAAATGATCGGGCTTGACCTCGAGCACTTTCTGGAAGAATCCCAGCGCCGCCTCGGTGTCGCCTTCGTTGAAATAGGTCTCGCCGAGGAACAGCGCCAACTCGTAGTTGGTGCGGTCGAGCTTCCAGGCCTGCTCGAGCGCGCGCTTCGCCCGTTCGACATCGAAGGCGAAAAGCGCGTACTCGGCGTCGTCGAGATGCTGGGCGAAGAGCTTGGGGCGATTCCCCTGGTAGAGCGCGGCCACGCGGTCGCGGATCGACATGAAGCGCTCGCGCTTCTCGAGCGCGCGCAACTGGTAGTCCATCTTGGACTCCCACAGGTCGCTCCACTCCTCGCGTCCCACCAGCCGGCGCCGCTCGAGCAGCTCACGCAGCGTCGCGAAACCGGTCTGCGAGACGAGCAGGTTCTTCTCCTGCTTCTGCACCGCGGCAACGAGCTTCTGCGCCGTCTCGGCGGTGCGCTTGACCGCCTCCTCGAGGATCGAGATTCTCTCCAGGAGGTGCTCGTCGAGCGAGAAATCGGCGCCGCGCTCCGATTCGAACTGTTCGGACTCGCCGCCGACCGCGCCGGAGATCACCATCAGCTTCTGATGGCAGCGCGCGCAGAACTCGCGGTCGCTCGGGTTCTCCGCGCCGCAGACCTGGCAGAAGACCGCCGGCAGCCCTTCAGCCGTAGGCATAGAATCCGCGTCCGCTCTTCCTGCCGAGATAGCCCGCGTCCACCATCTTCACCAGTAGCGGGCACGGGCGGTACTTCGGGTCGCCGAAACCCTCCTCCAGCACGCGCAGGATGTCGAGACAGACATCGAGACCGATGAGGTCGGCGAGCGCCAGCGGCCCCATCGGGTGGTTCATCCCGAGCTTCATCACCTCGTCGATCGCCGATGCCTCGCCGACGTGCTCGTACAGGCAGAAGACGGCCTCGTTGATCATCGGCATGAGCACCCGATTCGAAACGAATCCCGGCGCATCGTTCACCTCGACCGGCGTGCGCGCGAGCTTCCGCGTCATCGCGAAGACGGCGTCGCAGGTCTCCTGCGAGGTCTGCAGGCCGCGAATGATCTCGACCAACTGCATGAGCGGCACCGGATTCATGAAGTGCATGCCGATCACCCGCTCCGGCCGCGAGGTCACCGCCGCGAGCCGCGTGATCGAGATCGAGCTCGTGTTGGTGGCCAGGATGGCGTGCGCCGGCAGCACCTTGTCGAGAGCCAGCAGGACCTGGCGCTTGACGTCGAACTTCTCCACCACCGCCTCGACGACGAGATCGCAACCGGAAAGCGCGTCGAGCTCGCCGGCCGAGGCGAGCTTCGCCTGCGCCGCCGCGCTCGCTTCGGGCGCGAGCTTGCCCTTGGCCACCAGCCGCTCGAGACTCTTGGCGATCGTCGCCAGGCCCTTGGCCAGCGCCGCGCTCGAGATGTCCACCAGCACGACGTCGAAACCGGACTGCGCTGCCACCTGGGCGATGCCGCTGCCCATCGTTCCGGCGCCCACGACGCCCACGCTGCGAATCTCCGTGCCGTTGGATTCCATATCGACGAGTTCCTTCCTCGGAGAGCCTAGCAAGTCCCCGCTGGGATCAGGCAAGCGCGGCGCCGTCGCCCGCAAACCAGGGTTCGAAGCGCCCGAACTTCGAGCGCAGGGCGGCACCCATGCCGATGAGCGTCGCGGCGGTCCACACCCAGACGCCGGCCATCGGCACCAGCTTGATCAGGCCGAGAAGGCTCAGGCCGAGCACGGCGGCATGGAGCTGCACGACCCTGCGACGGGCGAAGCGCGCGACGCAGAACCGACCGAAGCTGTGAAAGATCGCCACCATCCCCCAGAGCTTGAGGACGAGCGCGAACAGGCCCACCAGGACGAGCAGCGGGATGCCGAGCAGCGTCGGCAGGAAGGCCGACAGAAAGAGCGCCGAAAGCACGATCGTCGCGAGTCCGACGAGCCCTGCCGCGAAACAGCGCAGCGGTTCGTGCCGGACCTCTTCCGAAGTGCGCACGAGCGGCCGGCCGGCAGAGGCGAACAGCAGCAGGGTGAGCGCCAGCCAGGCGGCGACCAACCCCAGTTTCGCGCCGAGGACGAGCGGCGACGTGGCTCCCATCCCCAGGCTCGGCCCCTCGAGCAGCGTCAACCAGGCGCGCGAGACGGTGGGATAGGCGACCGCGCGGCCCGAGAGCCGCGAGCCGCCGGCGGCCAGGAGACGGCCACCGAGGACGAGAGCGTCGCCTTCGATGACAGCGGTCGGTGCCAGGACGAGGTCGCCGCCGAGCACCGTCACGTCGCCGTGCACCAGGCCGGAAATGGCGACCGAACCGTTCAGGGCGGTGACGCCGGCCAGCGCCTCGCCCGCGACCTCGACGCCGCGCCCGACGGCGACGATCGGCTGACGCGCGACGCTCCCGGCCTCGAGGCGCAGCCCGGGCTGGACCGCAGACTCCGGGGAGTCGGCGGCAGACGCTGGCGTCGGCGAACTGAGGAGCAGCGCGGCGCCCAGTAGGCACCCGGCAACCTGCGCGATCATGCGGCAGAGTCTATCGGGATTTTTCGGCCGCGGCGTTCCGGGGGGCAGGACGAAGCAGGCGCACGAACAGCAGGTTCAGGGCGACCAGCAGCCCGCCGGCGATCGCCAGATGCGTCTTCGACGCCGCCAGCCAGAAGCCGAGACCGGAGCCCCGGCCGCGCCAGGAAGCGCCCAAGAGGCCGGCGCCGGCAAGCGCCGCGCTTTCGAGCAGGCGCGCCAGCGCGACGAAGGCGGCGAACGACCCGGAGGAGGGCTCGAGCTCCGCGGCGGCGCCGCCCAGGAGCACGGCGGCGATTCCGCCCAGCGCGAGCAGCAGGGCGAAAGGCCACCGCCAGACGACCACGGCGCGAGCCTCCCAGGGCGCCGGGACGAGGGCGCGCATGACCTCGCCGGTGAATCCCTCGCGCGGCTGGACGACCGAAGCGGACAGCAGCCGGTGCACTTCCCGGAGATCCCGGCTCTCCTTCTGGCACTGGACGCAGCCGGCGACATGCTCGGCAACTGCGGCCCGGCGCGCCGGCTCGAGCGCTCCCAGGGCGCCGTCGCGGCCGGTTCCGGCCTCCAGGTGGGCGTCGAGTTCGAGGTCGAGCTCTTCCAGCAGATGGTCGTGGTTCATGCGATCTTCCTTCCCCGTCAGTTGCCGGCGTCCCGAGGACCGAGCAGCTGCTGCTTCAGCATCTGGCGCGCGCGAAACAACTTGTTCTTCACTGTACCGAGTGGCATCGCCTTGACCTCGGCGATCTCCTCGTAGGCCAACTCACCGTAGTGACGCAGCAGAATGAGCTCGCGGTATTCCCAGGGGAGGGCGTCGATCGCCGACCGGATCGAGGCGTCGAGCTCACGGCCCTGGAGCGTATCGAGCGCCGACGGCTGGCCGTCGGGCAGCTCGAGGTCGACCGTCGATTCGCTTCCCTCGTCCGCCCGCCGCGTCAACGGCACGAGCTGGATCCGGCGCTTGCGAATGACGTCGATGGCCGCGTTCTGGGCAACCCGGAAGAGCCAGGTCGAGAACCGGTACTGGCTGTCGTAGCGATCCAGGGCCTGATACACGCGGATGAAAACCTCCTGAGTCAGATCGTGCGCCTCTTCGAGATTGCGCACCATGCGGTACAGATAGTTGACCAGTCGCGTCTGATACCGCTCCACCAGCAGCTCGAAGCGGTCGCGGTCCCCGGAGAGGACCGACCGGACCAGCGCTTCGTCGGTAGGATCGAGCGGTTCGACCGACATCGTTACCTACGTGCCCGGGCGCGAGAAAGTTGCATCCCCGGCCCCGAGGCGGATCGGCGAGAGCCTCGCAAGTTACTCACCCGTCTCGACTTCCCTGATCGAGAGGAGCCCGTCTTCCTGGCGGATCTGATCCAGCACGGAGTCGTCCCCTTCGACCCGGCCGAAGACCGTGTAGCCGCCGTCGAGATGCGGCTGCGGCGAGAGGGCGATGAAGAACTGGCTGCCGCCGGTGTCGGGGCCGGAGAGTGCCATTCCGACCGCGCCGCGCTCGAAGCGCAACTGGTTGATCTCGTCGCGGAGTGCGAACCCCGGGCCGCCCCAGCCGTCCCCGCGCGGATCGCCGGTCTGCACGACGAAATCGGGCACCACGCGATGAAAGGACAGGCCGTCGAAATACCGCTGCCCGGCGAGCTGCAGGAAGGAGAGACAGGTGAGCGGCGCCTGTGGACAGTCCAACCGGATGCGGAACTTGCCGCGCGCGGTGGTGACCTCCACGAGACGGGTGTGCGCGGTCTGGGACAGGATCTGGGAGTAGACCGGTCCCGTCCGGCTGGTGGCCACCGGACCCACGTCTGGACGCGGCTCGCCGAGCCGCTCCAGCGCGGCCGCCGCCTCTCGGCGCACCAGGAAATCCTTGTTTTCGGCGAGACCGTCGAGGATCGCGACCGCGGCCTCGCTCTCGCCGGGCATCGCCAGCGCCCGTGCCGCGAGCGCCCGCACTCCCGCCAACCGGGCATCCGGCAGCGAGTCGAGCTCGGCGGCCGCGAGCGCCTGCCCGAGAAGACCCACCGGCAGCTCGGGCGCCTCGACCGCGGCTTCGAGCACGGTCGCACGCACGGTCGGGTCGGCGTCGCCGAGGAAGCGCCGAACGATCTTCGCCACTGCTCCGCCCGCATCCCCCGCGGCGCCGAGGTCGCCGGCGCGCAGGAAAAGTCCGGCCGCATGCGCTGACGCCAGGGAACGGTGGAACGGCTGCGTGCTGGCGGTGGCGAGTCGGCCGCACGCCGTGGCGATCCAGCAGTTGGCGGCGCCGGTGCCGAGCACCCTTTGCAAGGCTGGAAGCAGCTCCGTGTCGAGTCGGGTTACCTGATCGGCGAGCGCGTGCAT
>JBGARM010000004.1:0-25500 GCA_044230215.1 Thermoanaerobaculia bacterium
GTGGATTCTCGACCTCCCGGGAAGGCGGCGGATCCGCCGCAGCGAGAGCGCCGAAGTCGGCGCGGCCGCCCGCCTGTTCGCGCTCGGCGCGCGCTCCATCCCTTCCTACCGCGCGAGCGGTGAGAACCGTCTGGAGCTCGGCCCTGCCGCGGTGCCCGAATTCGTCCGCCAGCTCCTCGCGGAGGGCTGGCAGGTCGAGGCCGAAAGCCGGGCCTTCAGGCTCCCCGGCAAGGCCGCGTTCAGCCTGTCCTCCGGGCTCGACTGGTTCGATCTCGAAGGCGGCATCGAGTTCGGCGACGAGAAGGTCCCGCTGCCGAAGCTCCTCCGGGCGATGCGCGCCGGCAAGGGGATGGTCGAGCTCGGCGACGGCAGCTACGGGCTCCTGCCCGAGGCCTGGCTGGTGAACAACGCCCTGATGGGGGACGTCGGCGAGGTCGCGGGCGACCGCGTGCGTCTGTCGCGGCCGCAGGCGATGTTCGTCGATGCCTGGCTGGCGGGCGACGCGCTCGCCGAAGTCGTCGCCGATCCGCCGTTCGAGCGCTGGCGGCGCGAGCTCGCCGCCTTCTCCGGCATTCGCCCGGTCGATGCGCCGAAGGGCTTTCGCGGCGAGCTCCGCGGCTATCAGCGCGAGGGCTTGGGCTGGCTGCTGTTTCTCGAGCACTTCGGTTTCGGCGGCTGCCTCGCCGACGACATGGGACTCGGCAAGACCGTGCAGATCCTCGCCCTGCTCGCCGGGCGTCGCTCCCGTCGCTCCGTTCGCTCCGATCGCTCCGATCGCTCCCGGCCTTCTGCCGACTCGACGGGCGCTGCCGGCCCGCGACCGTCCCTCATCGTCGTGCCCCGTTCGCTGCTCTACAACTGGCGCGAGGAGGCCGCCCGCTTCGCGCCGCGCCTCGCGATCCTCGAGCTCCACGGCGCCGAGCGCCGCTGCGACCCGGCGACGCTGGCGGAGTTCGACGTCGTCCTCACCACCTACGGCACGCTCAAGCGCGACATCGACCAGCTGGCGGCGATCGAGTTCGACTACTGCATTCTCGACGAAGCGCAGGCGATCAAGAACTCGAATACGGCCGCGGCGCGCGCCGTGCGGCGGCTGCGGGCGCGCCATCGCCTGGTCGCCACCGGCACGCCGGTCGAGAACCACCTCGGCGAGCTCTGGAGCCTGTACCGGATCGTCTTCCCGCGGCTGCTCGGCAGCTGGGAGGCGTTCCGGCGCCGCTACGCCGAGCTCATCGAGCAGTGCCAGGACGAGCCCACCCGCCTCGCCCTGGCCGCCACCCTCCGGCCGTTCCTCCTGCGCCGCACCAAGCAGGAGGTCGCGCCGGAGCTGCCGGCGAAGACCGAGCAGACGGTGCTGTGCGAGCTCGAAGGGACGCAGCGGCGGCTCTACGACGAGCTGCGGGATCACTATCGGCGGAGCCTCGCGGCGAAGGTTGCCCGCCAGGGTTGGGCGAAGAGCAAGATCCAGGTCCTCGAGGCGCTGCTCCGGCTGCGCCAGGCAGCCTGTCATCCGGGGCTCCTCGATCCGCTGCGCTCGCGCGACGAGAGCGCCAAGTTCGAGTCGCTCTTGCCGCGCCTCGAAGAGATCGTCGAGGAGGGCAGCAAGGCGCTGGTCTTCTCGCAGTTCACCAGCCTTCTGGCGCTGCTCGAGATGCGCCTCGCCGCCAAGGGCTGGACCTACGAGTATCTGGACGGCGCGACCACCGACCGGCAGGCGCGGGTGGAGCGCTTCCAGAACGATCCGGCCTGTCCGCTGTTCCTGATCAGCCTCAAGGCCGGCGGTCTCGGGCTCAACCTGACCGCCGCGGAGTACGTCTTCCTGCTCGACCCGTGGTGGAATCCGGCGGTCGAAGCGCAGGCGATCGACCGCGCCCACCGCATCGGCCAGCGCCGCCCCGTCTTCGCCTACCGCCTGATCGCCCAGGACACCGTCGAGCAGAAGATCCTCGAGCTCCAGGCCGAGAAGCGCGAGCTCGCCGACGCGCTGCTGAACGGCGACGAGCGCCCCCTCGCCAGCCTGACGCGCGAGGACTTCGAGTTGTTGCTGGGCTAGTCCGCGGGCGCTGGTCAGCGATTCTCGGAGCCCGGTTCCCGCCCCATCGCCCGCGCCAGGCGCAGCGCCGCGCGCCGGGTGGCGATGCGCGCCGCGTCCGGCGAGTGACGCTTCGTCACCAGCGCCAGCTCCTCGAAGGACAGGCCCAGCTCGATCCGCCCGACGAGCAGCGCCTGATCGTCGGCGGCGAGGGAGAGGAGCGCCACGCGATAGTGACGGTGGCTCTCGGAGTCGATCGCCTCGTCGAGCGGTGAGGCGCGCGGATCCGCCGGGTCGGTGATCCGGTTCGCCACCTCGCCGTGGCTGGCGCGGCGGACTTCGTCGGCGATGCGGTTGCGGATGGCGATGGCCAGGTACTTGGCGAGCGCCTGCGGATCGGCGGTGTCGATCTGCCCCAGGTTCCTGAGCACGCCGACGATCGCCTCCTGCACGATGTCGCCGGTGTCCAGCCGGCGCCGGGCGTAGCTCGGCAGGCGACCGTGCGTCCAACGATGGAAGAACGGCAGGAGGGTCGCGATGACCCGTTCGATCGCGGCGAAGCGGCTGGACGAATCCTCGCGCCCGGCCGCAGCCGGGCCGATCCCCGCACCCTCACCCATGGCAGACCTCCAGAGAATCGGCCGGAGTGTACGTCACCGGTGTGACGCCAGCGCCGCGCCGCCGATTTCCTGCTGCCCGCTGTTCGGTTTCTCCCCGCCGTTCGTTGTATCCGGGCAGGAAGCCATCCGGAGAACGCATGTCCGAAGAGCCGACGAAGAACGGCGCGGCAGGGCCCGCGCAGCTGCAGGGCCGGCTCTTCGCGACGCCGGGCGCTGGCGCCGAACCCGGTCTTCCGGCGGGTTTGCCGGAGTGCTCGCCGGCGGTCTCCGCAGCGACCGACTCTGGCCGCTTCGGCCCGCCGTGGGCCGGCGTTTGCATCTCCGGCGGCGGCTCGCGCTCGCTGGCGGCGGTGATGGGCGAGCTGCGCGGCCTCGAAGCGCTGGGCGTCCTGCCGCAGATCGGCTGGCTGTCGACGGTCTCCGGCGGCACCTGGGCCGGCACGCTCTTCAACTGGGCGCCGGCGGAGATCTCGGACGCCGAGCTCCTGGGTCCGCTCGAGCTCGACCCGTCGCAACTGCGGTGGGACTCGGGCGGGCCCACCGACGATCTCGGTGCACTCGACACGCACGCCATCGGCTCGGCCGCCACTCGTCTCGGCCTCGAGGAGATGCTGGCGAAGGCGATCGAGCTCTACTACGCCGGCGTGCCGGCGTCGGAGCTCTGGCCGCGGGCGATCGGCGAGCTCGAGTTGCCGGTCATGGCGATGAGCGGCACGCCGAGGCGCTTCAGGATCTCGACCAGCCGGAGGAGCTCCTCGGTGGTGCCGGAATAGGAGGCGGCGAGAACGATGTCCCCCTCGACGATCATCCCCAGATCGCCGTGGATCGCCTCGGCGGGGTGCAGAAAGAAGGACGGAGTTCCGGTGGAGGCGAGCGTGGCGGCGATCTTCTGCATGACGATGCCGCTCTTGCCCATGCCGCAGCAGACCACCCGGCCGGGCGCGGTGCGCAGGCGCTCGACCGCCCGATCGAAAGTCTCATCGAGCTGGTCGACCAGCCCGGCGACCGCCGCGGCTTCGATCTCCAGGACCTGACGGGCAACTTCTCGCGGCGGACGCGGCGCGCGCTTCGGCGAGGCGGGGGAGGTCGGCACCGTCATGCGGTCACCGCCGCGCGCACCCGGAGCAGCGAAGCGAGGAGCGCCTCGGCGCGGTCCGGGGGGAGCTGGGTGTCACGGTCCGAGAGCGCGTGATCCGGATTTGGGTGGACCTCGAGGAAGAGGCCGTCGGCGCCGGCGGCGACCGCGGCGCGGGCGAGCGGCTCGGCGAACTCGCGCGCTCCGCCGGTGCCTTCGGCGCCGGCTCCGGGGAGCTGCAGCGAGTGGGTGACGTCGTAGATCACCCGGATGCCGTCCTGCTGCATCCAGGCGAAGCTCCGCATGTCGACGACGAGGTTGTGGTACCCGAACGACGCGCCCCGTTCCGTCACGGTGACTTTGTCGTTGCCGGCGGCGCGGATCTTGTCGACCACCCGGCGCATGTCGTCCGGCGCCATGAACTGGCCTTTCTTGACGTTCACGGCGCGGCCGGTCGCTGCCGCCGCCAGGAGCAGGTCGGTCTGGCGGCAGAGAAAGGCGGGGATCTGCAGCACATCGACGACCTCTGCCGCGGGCGCGCACTGCGCCGGCTCGTGGACGTCGGTGAGGAGCGGTAGCGAGAACTGGCGCCGGACCTCGGTGAGGACCTGCAATCCCTCCACCAGGCCGGGGCCGCGGAACGCCTTGCCGGAGCTGCGGTTCGCCTTGTCGAACGAGGCCTTGAAGATGAGCTGCAGGCCGAGGCGCTGAGCGATGCCGGCGAGGAGGCCGGCGGCGCGCAGCGTCGTCTCGGCGTTCTCGATCACGCACGGACCGGCAATCACCGGCAAGAGGCCGTCGCCGATCGCGACGCCGGGCGCGAGCTCGAGCCGGGGCGCGGTCACGCCAGCTGGCTCTCGCGCGTCTCGCTCTTGGCGGGCCGCGCTTCGCCGGCGCGCTTCTGCTGTTCGGCGAGGGCGGCGGCGATGTAGGAGACGAAGAGCGGGTGCGGCTCGGTCGGCTTTGATTTGAACTCGGGGTGGAACTGGCAGCCGAGATACCAGGGATGCCCGGGGAGCTCCACCATCTCGATGAACTTGCCGTCCGGACTGCGGCCGGAAATCACCAGGCCGTGCTCCTGGAGGGTGGCCAGGTACTTGTGGTTGACCTCGTAGCGGTGGCGGTGGCGCTCGGAGATCAACTCTTCGCCGTAGATCGAGCGCGCGAGCGACCCCTCCTCGAGCTTGCAGGGATAGGCGCCCAGGCGCATCGTGCCGCCCATCTCCTCGACGCCCAGCAGGTCCCTGAGCTTGAAGATGACCGGCTGCGCGGCGTCGTTGTCGAACTCGGTCGAGGTCGCGTCCTTGATGCCGCAGACGTTGCGCGCGTACTCGATCGTCATGCACTGCATGCCGAGGCAGATGCCGAAGAACGGCACCTGGTGCTCGCGGGCGTAGCGGATGGCGCGGATCTTCCCTTCGGTGCCGCGCTTGCCGAAGCCGATCGGCACCAGCAGGCCGTCGACCTCGAACAGCGCCCGCGGCCAGCTGCCTTCTTCGATCTCCTCGGCGTTGATGTAGACCAGCTCGACCTTGGTCTCGTTGGCGACGCCGCCGTGGGCGAGCGCCTCGTTGAGGCTCTTGTAGGCGTCGGGGAGCTCGACGTACTTGCCGACGATGCCGATGCGCACCTTGTGCTTCGGGTTCTTGACCCGCGACACCAAGGTCTCCCAGCGCGCCAGGTCGCGCTCGTAGCGCGGCAGATTCAGCTGGTCGAGAAGGGTCTCGTCGAGGCCCTCGCGGGCGAACATCAGCGGCACTTCGTAGATCGTCGAGACGTCGCGGGCCGCGATCACCTGCTCGGGCGCGACGTTGCAGAACAGGGCGATCTTGCGCCGCACCTCGTCGGGAATGGCGCGGTCGGCGCGGCAGAGCAGGACGTCCGCCTGGATGCCGATCGATCGCAGCTCGCGCACCGAGTGCTGCGTCGGCTTGGACTTCAATTCCTCGGCAGCGGCGATGTATGGCACCAGCGTCAGGTGGACGTTCACCGCGTTGTTGCGCCCGAGCTCGAGGCGGAACTGGCGGATCGCCTCGAGGAACGGCAGCGACTCGATGTCGCCGACCGTGCCGCCGACCTCGACGATCACCACGTCGACCCCCTTGCCGACGCGGATCATCGCTTCCTTGATCTCGTCGGTGATGTGCGGCACGACCTGCACGGTCTTGCCGAGGTAGTCGCCGCGGCGCTCCTTGTTGATCACCGTTTCGTAGATCCGGCCGGTGGTGTAGTTGTTGAGCTTCGAGGTGATGGTGTGGGTGAAGCGCTCGTAGTGGCCGAGGTCGAGGTCGGTCTCCGTGCCGTCGTCGGTGACGAAGACCTCGCCGTGCTGGTACGGCGACATCGTCCCGGGATCGACGTTCACGTAGGGGTCGAACTTCATCAGCGTGACGCGGAAGCCGCGCGATTCGAGCAGGGCGCCGATCGACGCCGAGGCGACGCCCTTGCCGAGCGACGAAACGACGCCGCCGGTCACGAAAATGTACTTCGTCGTCATCGCTCGGCTCCTCGCATGCTGGTGTCGGTGGGGGGGGCGTCGGTCGATTCGTGGGTAAGTTCCAGCCGGAGGCGCGCGTCCACCTCGGCGGCATCCTCGGGAGTGTCGACCCCCCGGGAGGGCTTGGCGCCGGTGAGGACCTTGATCGACAGGCGATTCTCGAGGGCGCGCAACTGCTCCAGGGACTCGCTCTTTTCGAGCGGTGTCTGCGGCAGTTGGGCAAGGCGGAGGAGCGCCTCTTTCTGGTAGCCGTAGATCCCCAGGTGCCTGAGCGGCGCGGCGCCGCCGGGAAGTCGGGGAAAGGGGATCGGGGCGCGGCTGAAATAGAGCGCGTAACCCTCGCGGTCGAGAACCACCTTGACCACGCTCGGCGAGTCGAGGTCGCCTGCGAGGGCATCGGCCGCCAGGGTGACGATCGGGTCGCCGGGATGCGCGCGCAGGTGGCTCGCGACCCGGGCGATGCCCTCGGGGTCGATGAGCGGCTCGTCCCCCTGGATGTTGATCACCGCGGCGCAATCCCAGTTGCGCGCTGCCCAGGCGATGCGGTCGGTGCCGCTGGCGCACTCGGCCGGGGTCATCTCGACCTCGCCGCCGAAGAACTCGACGGCGCGTGCGATGCGCTCGTCGTCGGTCAGCACGACGACCCGGTCGAGCCCCTGAGCGCGCGCCGCGCGGCGATAGACATGTTCCACCATGGGTTTTCCGGCGAGGGGATGCAGGGCCTTCCCGGGCAGCCGCTGAGAGCCGTAGCGGGCAGGTATGGCTCCGATGACGGCAGTGCCGGAGGAACCCCCCGATCGACTGGTGGGGGGGGCGAGATCTGAGTAGGGGTGCACGTCTCAATTTACTTCGCCGCGCCGGGCGAGTCAATCTCGCTGGCGCCGTCGGGCCACCTCCTCCCCCTCTGTGCTACCGTCGCGCGCGGTGTCGCGCCGGAACCGCACTCACGAGACTCCTGCCGCCTGGAGCCGATACTTCTGGCTGGCGGCCTTCGTCGTCGTCCTCGGCCTGGCCACGGTCGAGATCCGCCACCGCACCCTGGCTTTCCGGTCGGGCGCCGCGCGCGACGCACCGACCTGGATCTGGCGGGACCACGACCTGCGGCATATCCAGGCCGCGGGCTTCTACGCCGTCAAGGAGTTCGATCTCGTCTCGGCGCCGTCCGAGGCGGAGATCCGCATCCTCGGTGACGCCGAGTATCTGCTCATCCTCAACGGCGTGCGGATCGGCTCGAACCGCTACTTTTCGGGCGCGCCGTTCGACCGCTACCGTGTCGAGCGCTGGCTCCGTCCGGGGCGCAATCGGCTGGTGATCGAACTGCGCAGCCCCTCCGGCGCCGGCGGACTGTGGTGCGAGCTCACCGCCGGCGGACAGCAACTGGTGCGGACGGACGGCTCGTGGACGGTTTACGAGACCAACTGGCGCGGTCTGTTCGGCGAGCGGCCGATGCTCTCCGGGGCGCGTCCGCGCCTGCTCGGCCGCAGTCCTCTCGGCCGCTGGGGAAGCCCGGCGGCGGGGCCCGTGCGGCCGGCATTCGAGCTCGCCCTGGCGGCGCCGGAGCCGCTGCCCGCCGAGTCTTTCCGGGTCTCCGGCACGAACGATCCCTGGCAGCGTTGCGGCGACGGCGGCGGCCGCGGGCGCCGGCCGCCCTCCCTGGGGCCGCTGGTCGAGTTCGACTTCGGCGCCGAGCGCTCCGGCTATCTTCAGCTGTCTTACCGCGAGGAGCCGGGCCGGCGGGGCGGCTTGCCGCCCTCGGCGGTGCTGGTCGCCTTTGGCGACGAGCCGCTCGGTGCTTTGCCCTGGTCGGCCGAGACGATCTTTCAGCCGATTCCCGGCGCCGGGCTCTATCAGGACGCGACGGCTCGCAGATTTCGCTATGTGGCGGTGGCCGGCCTGCCCGGCATCTTCAGCGCCGAGGTGCTGGCGACGACTGCGGCGTCGTGGCTGGCGCTCGCGCCGCGAGACCTGCCCGAGGCGGGAATACTCGGCGTCCGGCCGCCGCCGTCAAGCGCGCCGGTGGAGCACGAAGTCTGGCGCGAACTCGAGCGCGCGGCGGGCGGCACTGTCGGGGAACAGCGCTAGGGCTTCCCGCGCCACTGCGGCCGAGCGGCGAGCTTCGACGGCGACCTCCTCGAGGGTGCCCTCGCGCGCCACCATTTCCAGGATCTCCTCCTCGGCGACCGAAGCGAAGGCCCGCTCGGTGAGGACGCGTTCGATCTTGGCGCGATCCTGCGCCGGAATGCGCGGCAGCAGGAGGAGGAGCGGCAGCGTGAGCTTGCCCTCTTTGAGGTCCGAGAGCACGGGCTTGCCGATGGCGCTGGCCGTGGCAGTGAAGTCGAGCAGGTCGTCGGCGAGCTGGAAGCAGATCCCGAGCGCGCGCCCGAAGCGCTCGAGCGGCGCGATGGCCTCCTCGCGCACCGGCTGGATGCGCGCCGGAAGCGAGCAGGCGGCGGCGAAGAGCTGCGCCGTCTTGCGGTCGATGATCTCGAAGTACTCCGCCACCGAGAGGTCGATCGCGCCGAGTCGCTGCTGCGTCAGGAGCTCGCCTTCGGTCATCCGCAGCGTCGCGTCGCAGAGCCGGTCGAGCACCGCCACCGAGCCGTGGCGAAGAGCCATCTTCATGGCGGTGGTGTAGAGCCAGTCGCCGAGCAGCACGGTGAGGTTGTTGCCCCACAGCTCGTTGATCGTCTGCCGCCCGCGGCGCAGCGCCGAATGGTCGATGATGTCGTCGTGGATCAGGGTCGCGGTGTGAATCAGCTCGACGACCGCCGCATACGTCACCTCCTCTTCGCCGTCGCGCTCCAGCATCCGGGCGCAGAGCAGGAGGAGGGCCGGGCGCATGCGCTTGCCGCCGCCGTCGAAGATGTACTCGCCGGACTTCTGGATGAACGGCACGTCCGAAGCCAGGCACTCGCGGAAGAGCCGGTCGGTCGCGGCCAGCTTGTCGGCGACGAGCGAGACGAACTGTTCGGCCTCCCGGGAGTCGGAGGGCGTCGCGGCATCGAGCAGTTTGTGGGGCAAGCGCGGGGATCCGAAGTGGGCCGAAGTCAGCGGTAGTTGGTGAAGGTGAGCGGAACGTCCAGTTCGAGACCCTTCAGGGCGGCGATGGCGGTCTGCAGATCGTCCCTGCTCTTACCCGATACGCGCACGGTCTCTCCCTGGATGGCGGCCTGAACCTTGAGCTTGAGCCGCTTGATCTCGGCGACGATCTTTTTCGCCGTCTCCTGCGGAATGCCGCTCTGGAAGGTGAGCTTCTGCCGCACCCGCCCGCCGGACGCCGGCTCGATGTCGCCGCGGCGCAGCGATTTCAGGTGGATGCCCCGGCGCACCAGCTTGGTCTCGACGACCTCGCGCGCCTGCTCCAGGGTGAAGTCGTCCGCCGACTCGAGGACCAGCGTCTCGTCCTCGATCAGGAGCTTCGAGCCGACCCGCTTCAGGTCGTAGCGGGTCAGGATCTCCTTCTCGGCCTGATTCGCGGCGTTCTTGACTTCGGCGAAGTCCACTTCGGAGACGATGTCGAATGAGTTGGTGTCGGCCATGGGCGGTGCCTGAGAGGCAATGGGAGATCTTACAACGTTGCGCGCGGCGGCATCCAGGCGGAGGCCGCGCTCTCGTCCCCCGGCGGCTCCAGACTCCTCCTGCGCTTGCGCGATCCCCGGAAGTGGCCAGGCCTCGAGCGGGGCGCTAGGGCTCTTTCCAGATCACCGTGGCCGGGGGGGTGAATAGGGTGTCGTCGTCGAGGAGCTCGAAGGTATCGAAGCGGAAAGTCGAGAGGTTGCCGTCGCGGTCACGGTAGGAGAGCACCGTCGGTCGCTGGGACGCGGGATCGAAGGAGAGCTCCGCCTGAGCGATGCGCGAGTCCGGGGCGGTCGGCACGAGCCGGACTTCGATGGCGCCGCCGCCCGCCGGTCGCGCGCTCGCGGTGTAGCGGCCCCGGAGCTGCTCGACCGGCAGGAGGAGGAGGTCGAGGCCGGCTTCGTCGCGGGCTTCGACGTGCAGGCGCTCTCCCTGCGGTTCGCCGGCGGCCCAGGTGTGCAGCCGCGAGCCGCAGAGCAGGTAGGACTTGGGATAGGGCGCCGTGTAGTCCCACCGGAGGTAGTCGGGCAGAGCGAGCGCGACGCGGCCGCTCTCCTCGTCGCCGGTCGCAAAGCCGGCCGGTACGAAGCTCTGCCGAAACGGCGCGACGAGCGCGCCCGATGCCGCGAGATGCAGCCGCAGCTCGGTGAGCGCCTGCCAGGGGTCGATCGACGGGCCGGGCGTGCCGGGGTCCTGAGAGAGTCCGAACGCCGGGTGGAAGGCGAGGGCGCAGGCCACGCCTCCGGCCAGGACTGCCGCCCAGAGTCGGCTGCGCGGGGGGCGGGCGCGACTCAATGCCGGAAGTGCCGCCGGCCGGTGAAGAGCATCGCCATGCCGTGCTCGTCGGCGGCAGCGATGAGCTCGTCGTCGCGCCGGCTGCCGCCGGGCTGGATGACCGCCGCGACGCCCGCCGCGGCCAGCACGTCGAGTCCGTCGCGGAAGGGGAAGAAGGCATCCGAGCCGGCGACCGAGCCGGCGAGCGGGAACCGCGCCTTGGAGATCGCGATGCGGCAGGAGTCGACCCGGCTCATCTGGCCGGCGCCGACACCCAGGGTGCGGTCGCCGTCCGTGAGGACGATCGCGTTCGACTTGGTGTAGCGCGTCACCGCCCAGGCGAAGTCGAGCGCGCGGCGTTCCCCGGGCGTCGGCTGGCGCTGCGTCGGGCAGGTCCAGGCGGCGGGCTCTTCGGCGAAGCCGTCGGGCGACTGCGCGAGGAATCCGCCGTCGAGGCCGCGCAGCTCGATCTCGTTGGGCGACGGCGCGTAGGGCGGACAGAGGAGGAAGCGCAGGTTCTTCTTCGCGGCGAGGGCGGCCGCCGCCCTGTCGTCCGCCTGCGGCGCGAGCAGCACCTCGATGAAGAGGTCCCCGAACGCGGACACCAACTCCTCGCTGAGCGGGCGATTGATCGCCACGATCGAGCCGAAGGCGGAGACCGGGTCGCATTCGAGCGCGCGGCCATAGGCGGTGACCAGGTCGGCGCCCCGGCCGACACCGCAGGGATTGTTGTGCTTGACGATGACGACCGCCGGCTCGTCGAAGAGCGCCACGAGCTTGCGCGCCGCGTCGGCGTCGAGGAGGTTGTTCCAGGAGAGCTCCTTGCCCTGGAGCTGGCGCATGCCGCCGAGCAGGCCCGGCCCGCCGGCGCGGCGATAGACCGCCGCCGGCTGGTGCGGGTTCTCGCCGTAGCGGGCCGCGAACTCGCGCGCCAGGGAGATCGTCAGGCGTTCCGGCAGCAGCTCGGCAGCCTGCCCCGTGGACGGGTCCGCGGCGGCAGTGGCCTCGAGCCAACCGGCGATCGCGGCGTCGTAGCCGGCGGTGTGCGCGAAGGCCTTCTGCGCCAGTCGGCGGCGGAAGTCGGTCGAGGCGGCGCCGCCGCCGGCGCGGATCTCGACGAGGAAGGGCTCGTAGTCGCGCGGGTCGACGACGACCGCGAGGCTGCCGAAGTTCTTTGCCGCCGCGCGAATCATCGCCGGACCGCCGATGTCGATCATCTCGATCGCCTCGGGCTCGGCGATCCCCGGCCGCGCGATCGTGCTTTCGAACGGGTAGAGATTGACCGCCACGAGGTCGAAGCGCGAGATGCCGTGCTCGGCGAGGGCGGCGGTGTGCTCGGGCCGGGAGCGGTCGGCGAGGATGCCGCCATGGATCTTCGGATGCAGCGTCTTGACGCGGCCGTCGAGAATCTCGGGAAAGCCGGTGACCGCGGAGACTCCGGTGATGGCGAGTCCGGCGGCTTCGAGATGCTTCTTCGTGCCGCCGGTCGAGACGAGCTCGAAACCCAGGGCGACGAGACCGCGGGCGAAGTCGACGAGGCCGGTCTTGTCGGAGACGGAGAGCAGGGCGCGGGCGGCAGTGGGGAGGGTCGGCATCGGAGGGTCCTCGGGTCGATTCGTGAAGAAGATCAGCGGCCGGCGCCGGCTTCGACCACGAGCAGGCTGTCCCGGCGCTCGGCGAGCCGTTGACGCGGATCGGACCCGCCGGCGGCGAGCCAGACGTGGCGCAGCGCGCGGGCGACGTCCGAGATGGCGTGGCTGTAGGAGAGCGCGGCGACGGCGAAGGCGGTCGACCGGTCGTCGAATCCGCCGATGCCGGAAACCCGACCGATCCCGCCGATCCGGCGATACTCCTCGCCGATCGCTGGATAGAGCTGGCGGCCGCGCGCGAGGGTCGCGCGCGTCCAGGCGTCGATGTCACGCGGGCTCTGCCAGTCCGGACCGAGACCGTAGAAGACGACGGCGAAGCGCGGCCGGGCGGCCTCGGCATAGTCGAGAAAGTCGCGGAAGTAGGCGCCCTCCCGGGGATCCGAGTTGGCCGTGTTGAGCGGCAGGTTCGCATCGGCGACGAAGTGCGAGATGCGCCCCATGTGCTCGACGACCTCGGCGAACGGTCGATGGCGGCGGATCAGCTCGATCGTCGCGGCCATCTCGGCGGCGACCGTCTGGTCGAGGCTGCCGCTGCCGTCGGCGTTCTTCATGTGGCGGGGGGCGTCGCCGTCGGCGAGCGGCGCGACGCTGCCGCGCAGATACTCCGGCTGGTGGCGGAGGAGCAGGCGCGCGAGGTCGGGCGGCGCCAGGGTCGCCGCCTCCAGGGCGATGGCCTTCTGGGTCGCGGGCTTCCAGGCGAGAAGCGTGGCGGGGGCGAGCAGAGCGAGCGCCAGCGCCAGCGCGGAACGAGCGAGGAGCGGCATCAGCGGCATTCTAGTTGACGGGAAGGTCTCGAAGCTGCTAAAAAACGCCTCGCACCGCGGAAGTTCCGCGCGCCTCTTACCGCCCAGGTAGCTCAGTTGGTAGAGCACGGCACTGAAAATGCCGGTGTCACTGGTTCGAATCCGGTCCTGGGCACCATTTTTCTCCGTTTTCCAGACTCGCGCGAGCCACCCAAGGGCCTCTCAGGCCGGCAGGGTGACTTTCGCCATCAGCCGCGAGGCTGCGGGCGAGAGCGGAGCGTGGGTGAGGATGCGCTGGATGCGATCCATCGCCTTCAGCTGGTCGCCGACCGACTGGTAGAGGAGCAGCTCCCCGAACAGTCCTTCGGCCAGGGCGTTGAGCCGCAGCGTGACCGCCTCGACATAGGTGCCGGTCGGATACTTGGCGATGTACGCGGCGCCGTCGGCGATGTCGGCGTAACTGCCGGCCTTGCCGGCGAGTCTCTCCTCGGCGAGGCGCCGCAGGTCGGCGTCCTGATCCTGGTCGGCGAGCTCGGCGAGCGCCGTCAGTTGATCGAGAGCCGGAGCGAGGTTGCGCAGCCCGCGGCGCGCGGCTTCGCCGGACGGACCCTGCGGATCGGTCCTCCAGGCGGCGAGGAACTCACCGACTGCGTCGGCCTGGCGGGCGGTGCGGGCATACGCCTCCCCCAACGCCAGGTGAACCGCCGGCGCCTCCGGCACCTCCGGATAGTTGCTCAGGAAAGTCTCGAGGAAGGGCGTGCCGAAAACGCCGCTCTTCCAGACCGCGAGGGCCGCCGGGAAAAGCCCGTCCCGCTGCTCGCCGAGCGCCTGGCGCTCGGCGCGAAAGGCGACCAGAGCCGGGCTCTCGGGCGAAATCCCCACCAGAATGTCGATCTCCTCGTCGTAGACCTTGAGGACGCGCCCGTAGTCGCGCGCGCCGGCCGGCTTGGAGTCGATCTCGCGCGCGCGGACGGCATGCAGGCGGTCGCTGCGCAGGCGCTCGGCCGCCGGCCCGGCGGGCCAGGCGGTGAGCGCGGCCTGGTGCAGGAGCTCGAGCGGGGTCACCGGCGGCGCCTGGTCACGTTCCTGTCGCGAGCCCGGACCCGTATCGGGCCGGCGCTCCTCGGAGGGCGGCTTGTCGGGCCGCTTCACCGGCGGCAGGCGATTCTCGAACGCCAGGATGGCGGCCTGGCTGCCGAGGCGGAAATCCTCCGCCGGCCGTGGGGTTCCGGCGGTGAGCTCGGGTCGGCGGGCCTTGGCCGCCAGGATCCGCTGGTCGAAGAAAGGGTGCGTCCGCCAGTAGCCGTACTCGCGCGAGCTGTCGGGCAGGCGCGAGCCCAGGAGCGTCATCAGCTGCACCGTGCCGTCGGTGGCGAAACCGGCGGCGGACGCCCAGCGCTGGCCCTCCAGGTCCGATTCGTCCTCGT
The DNA here is from genome assembly GCA_044230215.1 of Thermoanaerobaculia bacterium. Taxonomy (GTDB): domain Bacteria; phylum Acidobacteriota; class Thermoanaerobaculia; order Multivoradales; family JAGPDF01; genus JAGPDF01. Next base: position 14,394 of record JBGARM010000004.1, read on the forward strand.
AGTCCCGGCTGTAGCTGCGCAACAGCAGCTCCGAGAGGATGACGCTCGCGGCGTAGCTGCCGAAGACGAGGTTGCCCTCCGGCCGGTCGCGCGTGTTGTAGTAGCCGTAGGGATCCGGCACGTTGGGCGGTGCCTGGCGGTTCTTGTCGGCCGCGACCGCCACCCCCACCAGCACCGCCTGCGAAAGGATGTTGAGCAGCATCGCCTTGCGCTCGAGGCGGATGCCGTGCTTTTTGACCACGTGGGTGATCTCGTGGCCCAGGAGCGCCGCCAGCGCGTCGTCGTTCAGGCCCAGCTCGATCATGCCGCGGGTGACGAAGATCTGTCCTCCGGGGAGCGCGAAGGCGTTGGGCTCGGCCATGTCGGCGAGGAAGAACGAGATCGGGAAGTCGGTGTAGTTGGATTCTCTCGCCACGCGATAGCCGATCGCGGCGATCCGCTCGAGCGCTTCCGGATTGTCCCAGGAGCCGTAGACCGCGACCGCCTGCGCGGCGGCCTCCAGGCTCTTGGCGTAGAGCTCTTCGTTCGGCGTCTGGGTGCGGATCGGCTCGGTGGCGGGTTCGGCGCCCAGGGCCGGGTGCGCCAGCGTGAGCGGCAGGAGAACGAGCAGCAGGCAGGCGAGGGGGTGCCGAAGCGACCGCATGCCGTTCGACTGTAGCAGGATGCGTGCCGTCCCTGTGGTAATTTCTCCGCGTATGAGCGACCTGACACTCGAAGTCCCGACGACGAAAACCGGCATGGATGAGATTCGCGCGGCGCTCGACGCGGCGCTGGCCAAGGAGTTCCCCGGCGGCATGCTGCGCCGGAACTGGGCAGGAGACGTTCTCGAGCTCTCCGGACCGGGGGCCAAAGGCATGATCTCTTTCGAGGACGGCAAGCTGGTGGGCCGGGCCACCCTCGGACCGCCGGCGAGCATGATGCGCGGCATGATCGAGCAGAAGATCGGCACCGCCATGCGCACCGCGGCCGCCTGAGCGGCGCGGAGCGCCGGTCCTCTTTGAGCCCCTCTGAGGCGTCCCCGGGAGGTGTCGCCGCTGCGCTGGCGCTCGCGGCGAGGGCGCATCCCGAGGCACCTTTTCTCTTCTACCGCAACGCCAAGGGACATTTTCGCTGGTGGTCGTTTGCCTTGGCGGCTGCTTTCCTCGAGGCTGGTGGCGTAGGGGAGGAAAAGCTCTCGGTAACGGGTGTCGTGGTCGAGCCGGAGGCGGTGGAGTTGCTGGGCGGATTCCTGCGCTCGGCGCTTGGGGAGAGCTCCGACGCTTTCGCCGCGGGCATTCCGGGTCCCGGGCCGGGGCGGGGCCGCGACGTCTGGATTTCGTGGCGGCCGCTGTCGCATCCGCAGGAGCTTGCTCTGGCGCGCTGGGCGATCCTGTCCGGAGCGGCAATCCTCGTCGAGCCCGGACCCTCCCTGCACCCGGAACTCTTCACCTGGGCCCGGCCGACGATCGTCTCCGGCAGCGTCGCCGAGCTGCTCGCCTTGGGCGAAGGGGTCGCGGCGCTCGCCCCCCGTTTCTTGCGCCGTCGCTGGCTAAGGCAGCGCGGGGATCGCCTCCGCCTGCTGCTCGTCGAGGGGGATCCCGCGGCGGGCGACCTCGCGCGCCTCGGCGAGCGCTGGCAGGCATTCGCCCCCGCGCATGCGATCGACGTCCGGCGTGGTTTGGTATAACCCTGCGGACGAAGGAGGCACCGATGGCGGATTCGACTCCTGATCTGGGCCTGCCGCCCGCGCCCCTGCCGGCCCCGAACGACGCCTCGGCCACCGTCGAGGTGCGCGAGCGCGCCGACACGGTCTGGACCCGGGCGAGCTCGTCGCCGGGTGCTTCGCCGGGAATCCTGCGGGTCTCGCGCCAGCAACTGCGCGGCCCCTCGGGTCGGGTGGCGGTCGTCGAGGCGTGCCGCACCCCCTTCGCCCGCGCCGGCAGCGACCTGCGGGAGCTCGACGTCGTCGACCTCGCGGGGATTGCGGCCGCCGAGGTCGTGGGGCGGGCGGGGATCGAACCGGCCGAGATCGACTGTGCCATCTTCGGCGTCGTCGTCGCGGCGCTCGATGCGCCGAACCTCGGGCGCGAGATCGTCTTCCGCGCCGCGTTGCCGGCGTCGATCGTCGGCACGACGGTCAATCTCGCCTGCGCCTCCGCCAATCGCGCCATCACCAGCGGCGCGGAAGCGATCCTGCGCGGCGAGGCCGACATCGTGCTCGCCGGCGGCGCCGAATCGTTGTCCAACGTTCCGCTCGCCTTCCCGAAGCGCGCGGCAGAGAAGTTCATCGCTCTCGCCCGGGCTCGCAGCCTCGGCTCCCGCGTGAAGTGGATCTCGCGCTTCCGGCCGCGCGACTTCGTGCCCGTCCCGCCGGCGATCGCCGAGCGTTCGACCGGCATGACGATGGGCGAGGCGTGCGAGAGGATGGCCAAGGAGAACGACATCTCCCGCCGCTCGCAGGACGAGATCGCCCTGCTGTCGCACCACCGCGCCGCCGCCGCGCAGGCGGCGGGACTCTTCGCCGGTCAAGTCATGACGGTCTTCCCGCCGCCGCGCTACGACCGGCCGGTGGCGGCCGACAACGGTGTGCGCGGCGAGAGCTCGATGGCGGCGCTCGCCGCCCTGCGGCCGGCATTCGATCGGCGCCACGGCACGCTCACCGCTGGCAACTCCTCGCCGATCACCGACGGCGGCGGCGCCCTGCTGCTGATGAGCGAGCGCCGGGCGCGCGCGCTCGGGCGGGCACCGCTCGGCTACCTGCGCTCGTGGGCCTACGCCGCGACCGACCCTGGGCAGCAGCTCCTGCAAGGGCCCGCCTATGCGGCGCCGATGGCGCTCGAACGGGCCGGACTCCGCCTGGGAGAGATCGACCTGGTGGAGATGCACGAGGCGTTCGCTGCCCAGGTGCTCTCCAACCTCAAGGCCTTCGCCAGTCCGCGCTTCGCCCGGGAGGAGCTCGGGCGGAGCGAGCCGATCGGGGTCGTCGATCTCGACCGCCTGAACGTCAACGGCGGGTCGCTCGCGATCGGCCATCCGTTCGGTGCCACCGGTGTGCGTGTCACCATGCAGCTGCTGCACGAGCTCCGGCGACGGAGTCTGCAGTTCGGTCTGATCACCGTCTGCGCCGCCGGCGGGCACGGCTTCGCCATGGTGGTGGAGAGGGAGTAGCGGCGGCCGATCACGCCCCCGACGGTCGCCCGACGACCGGTTCGTAGCGCAGGGCAACCTCGGCCTCCGCCGCGGCGCGTTCGTATTCGGGCGATTCGAGTCTCTGGCGCAGGGCGTCGGCGACCGGCAGGATCATCGCGCTCGGGATCCAGCGCACCGCTTCGCCGGTCGCGGCGTCGCGCACCCGCCCGTCGCTCGCGGCGCGGGTCGCCTCGCCGAGCGACAGTGTCCCGAGCGCCTTCTGAAAGCTGCGGAAGAGCCCCTCCCGCCGCGGATCGAGGAATCGCAGCTGGCTGTGCGCCTGCGCCACGGCGTGGAAGTGCGACGGCGTGACGAGGATCCCGGCCAAGTGCAGGCGGTCGCAGATCAGCATCGTCGCCGCCATCGTCTCGCGCAGCATGCCGAGTCCGGGATGGGTCTGACCCGGGAGTGCCGGGCGGGCGGGCGTGAACCGCGAACGCGGGTTCTGCAGCAGCAGCCAGTCGATCGCCAGCAGCTCCTCGCCGGGAATCGTCCGGCGGTCGCGGCGCAGCCGCATCTCGAGCAGCAGCTCGCGGCGACCCGGCGAGCCGAAGATGCGCAGGGTCTGGCCGGAGGCGCCGAGATCGAATTCGACCTCGGGACTCCCGAAACCGAGCTCGCGCAGCCGGGACATGTGGCCGAGCCGTTCGAGCGCCAGCTCGAGCCCGGAGCGCGAATAGAAGCCGAGCAGGCGGGTTTCGGGGCTCGCCAGCCCCTGGCCACCGCCGAGATCGGCCTCGGTCAGCAGGGGCTCCTCCTCGGCCGAGCCCTGGAGCTCGCCGACCGGGAAGCCGTGCATCAGGTCGCGGAAGCGGTCGATGATCAGCGCCTCGGTCGTCGGCGGCTCGAGGACCCGGCCGCTCGCGAGCCAGGAGATGTAGCGCGCGAGGTAGCGCCAGCTGTTGTCGCCGTAGCCCCCTGCCAGCGTCACGACCAGCGGCACGCGGCCTCGCCGGGTGAGCCCGGTCACCAGGCGGTCGCGCTCGAGGAGCCCTCCGGCGGTGAGCCGCCAGTTGCCGAGCGCGTCGTCGGCTGCCGGGTCGACGCCGCAGAGGTAGATCACGAGCTGCGGCGCGAAGCGCTCGAAGAGGTCGGGCAGCGTCGCCTGAAGAGTCGCCAGGTAGCTCTCGTCGTCGACTCCCGGACCGAGCGGAATGACCGTCGCTTCGACCGCCGGCCGGTCGTCCCAGTTCTGGTTGTGCACCGAGTAGGTGTGGACCGTCGGGTCGGCGGCGAAAATCGTCCGCGTGCCGTCGCCGTCGTGCAGGTCGAGGTCGATCACCAGGATCCTGCCGCGGAAGCCGAGCGCGCGCTGCGCCAGGATCGCGACTGCGACGTCGTTGAGGATACAGAAGCCGCGTCCGCGATCGCGATGCGCGTGGTGAAAGCCGCCGCCCAGGTTGACCGCGATGCCGCCCGAGGCGCGCGCCAGCCGCGCGGCGAGGAGAGTGCCGCCGGCCATCTCGCGCGATACCGCGAGCAGCGCCTGTTCGGTGCGATCGGGGATCGCGAAACCGACGACCGGGGTCAGCGCGCCGGGTTGCTGCAGGCGCTCCAGATAGTCGTCGTCGTGGGCGGCGCGCAGCTCGGCGAAGGTCGCCGGCCGCGGGCGGTGCAGCCGGCGGCGGACGATGAGCCCGGCATGCTGCAGGAAAGAGAAGATGCGCGTCGAGCGCTCGGCGTCGAGGAGCGATGACCAGATCGACCCGCGGCTTGCGCCGCAGCACGGCGAGGCGCAGCAGGCCGCGTCGTGCGTGGCGGACAATCGAGACCGGTCGATCGCTCGTCGTCGTTCCCCGGCTTTCCCGGCCACCGATGCGCCCGGTGGCCGCGGACCTACTACTTGAACAGTTTCAAGAAGACGATATAGGCCACCAGGCCGTCGTCGGGACCGGCGACCGGCGTGCCGATGTCCATGTTGATGATGGTCTCCCAGGGACCCATGAAGGTGCCGGTCACGCCGACGCCGGAGAGCAGCTCGTTGTCGAGTCCGCTCGCCTTGTCGGTCGCCCAGGCGGCGTCGACGACGGCGTCGAGCCGCAGCAACTGGCCGAGCTCGAAGCCGTAGCTCGCGTGCGCGGCGAATGCCTCCTCGGCGCGCACCTTGCCGATCTGGTAACCGTGCACCCGGGTGCCGCCGAAGAAGCCGAACTGGTACTTGCTGAAGCGGTCGAGATCGCTGCCGCCCAGGTACTCGAACGAGAGTCCGACCTTGCGGAAGTTCGCCAGGTACCAGTTCTTGCTCGCTGCGACCTGCCAGGTCACGTAGTCCTTGGCGGCGGGATCGAATTCTCCCGTCGCGCCGGCCCCCGGCAGGCCCCAGAAATCCCACGTCGCGCGCTGGTGGAAGGCGCCGGTGAGCTCGAGGCGGTAGCCCGATCGCGAGAAGGCCAGGGCGCTCGCCAGCGAGTGGGTGAAGGTGCTCTCGGGCACGACGAAATCGGCGGCCGTATTGTCGGTGTCGGAGAAGCTCGACCAGGCGAGCTGATAGCTGGCGTTCCACTTGACGAAAGTTCCGAGCGGATGGCCGATGTTGACCGTCACCCGCGCCGGCAGCTCCTTGACCTCCTCGTCCGGCATCTCGACGCCGTCGCGATAGAGCTGGTCGCTCGAGGCGATGGCGATGGCGAAGACGTCGACGCCGAGGTCGAACTTGCTGCCGCCGACCCGCGGATCGGCGTAGTTGAGGATGCCCAGGACGCCGCCGAAGAAGGCGTTCAACTGCCGCTTCTTGCCGCCGGTATCGAGGTTGAAGTAGTTGATGCCGATGAGCGGCAGCGGGTAGTCGAGCGAGTCGTCGTAGAAGGTGCCGCCGAGGAGGAAGAGCCGGTCGTTGTCGAAGCCCTCCTTGACCGCGCGCTCGCCGGTCTTCTCGTCCTTGACCAGGTAGCGGAAGCCCTTGTCGGTGTCGCGCACCATCGTCGACTTCGAGGCCAGGACCTCGTCGCGGCGCTGGTCGAAGTCGGGGCCGTTGATGCGGATTCCGGTGAGCTGCACCTCTTTCTCGACCACTGTCGCGGTGTTCAGCACCGACAGCACCTGTTGCGCGGTCACCTTGAGCGGCAGGAAGTAGCTCGACGCCGACCACGCGGCCGGAGCGCCGTTTTCGTCGACCGGCAGATAGCTCATGGTCTCTTCGTTCGACAGCACTTCTCCCTGCAGGCCGAGCTGCACGGCCCGCGAGCGCACCCGGGCCCAGAGAGCGCGGTCGATCCAGACCGTGCCGCGGTAGAGGTTCCTGCCCTCGACGGCGACCGCTGGCGCGAACTCGACCACCCAGCAGTCGCGCCCGTCGACCGTCTCGCGGCCGCGCAGCGAGTAGCGATAATCCTTGGTGAAGAGGATCTCGAGCGGCATGGCGGCGGCCTTCTCCGGCTGGATGAGAGGCAGCTCCGGGATCTCCTTGCCGCGCCACTTCACGCCGTTGATGTAGAAGTTCTGCCAGGCCCAGTCGAACGGCTGGCCCTGGCGGAAGAAGAACTCCCCTTCGAAGGTCGCCTCGATGGCCTGGGTGCCCGAAGCGGCCTGAAATCGCAGCGTCGTCGCGTTGACCGCCTGGTAGCGCAGCAGGCGGCGCGCCTGGCTGTCCTCGAAGGCCTGCAGGCGGCGCAGGATCTCTTCCACCGGAATGTCGCGCTCGGAGGCGACGGTGACCTCTTCGGTCACCCCTTCGAGCTCGGCTGCCGAAGGTCGCGCCAGGCGGAGAAGCTCGACGGCCTCGGGTTTCGTCAGGCGCAGCTCGGAGGTCGTCGCGGAGTGACGCGGCTCGGCCAGGGCGGTCGCGGCGCCGGTCGCGAGGTCGATGCGCACCGGCGTCTTGAGCTGGGGATCGGGGAAGTTGAGCAGCAGTGGCTTCGCAGCGGCGGCTGGCGTCGGCTCGGTCGCCGGCTGCGAAGCCGCGGTGGCGACGACGACCCGGAGCCCCAGATCCTCTCCGCGCACGAAGCTCCAGGCCGCGGCTGCCCCCTGGGGCACCGTGCCGGTGTCGGCCTGGAGCTCGCCGCGGAACTCATTCGCCATCACCTTGAGGGGTGCCATTCCGGCAGCGGTCCACGATTGCGCAGCCGTCGGCTGGAAGAAGGTGATCGCGAAGCCGGCCGCCGCCTGCTCGGCGAGGCTGGCAGCGGCGGAACGCGGATTCCCGGGCAGCGCGAGGGACTCGAGAACGACCGGCTTCCCGGGATCGAGCCCGGCGATCTGCGCCAGAGCGGTGGTCGACTCGAGGTCCGACGGCGAGAGCGCGACGCCGTCGACGTAGGCCGCGACGCCTTCGCCGTACCAGAGGTCGATCCACGCGGAGTCGGCGGGCAGGGGTTCGGCGAAGATCCGGCTCTCCGGCTGGACGCCGGTCAAGGCGACCGCCGCGCGCTTGACGAGGAAGGCATATTGCCGGGCGTCGATCGGAGCCGTGCCGCCACCTGTCCAGAGGATCTCGTAGTGAGTGGTCGCGGGCGCCAGCCGAGCCAGTTCGACGGCGGCATCCAGCTCACGCTGCACGCCATCGAGGTGCTCGAGCAGCGGCGGGGGGGTGGCAAACTGCAGCCGGATCCACGGCTGCGCGCCCGCCGCCGCGACGAGGTGCGCACCCGCCGGGGAGGCCGAGCCGTCGAGCGCGGCGCTCCAGGCGACGAAGAAGCGCGCCCCCTTTTCCAGGCGGGGAGGGGCTTCGAGAGCGGCGGCGATCGCGAAGGGATCGTCGACGGTGACGCCCGGGCAGACGAGGCAAGGCGCCTCGGCGGCGAAGATTGCAGAACTGCCGCCGGCCAGGAGGGTCCAGGCGAGTGCAGCAGGAGCCAGTTTCCACGAAAGTCGGCGGCGCATGGGGTTCTTTCCTCTCCGGTCAGGTTCAGAAGCGGGAGAGTGCAGGTAACATACCAGCCCTCCACCATGGAATTCTCCGGCCGCCTGGCCTCGTTCCCGATCGGCGACATCCTGCAATGGGCGCAAAACGACCATCGGTCGGGGGCGCTCGTGATCCGCCGGAGCGGTTCCGAGAAGCGGATCTTCCTGCGCGACGGCGAGGTCGTCGCCTGCTTCTCGGACGATCCGGCAGAGTTCTTCGGCCAGCACCTGCTGGTCAACGGCCTGCTCGACGAGAACGACCTGATTCGGGCGCTGAAGCACTGTCAGCGCACCGGCCAGAAGCTCGGCGACGCCCTGCAGACGATGGGCCTCCTGGCGGCCGACAAGGTGCAGGCAGCGTTGCGCCAGCACGTCGAGAATCAGGTTTGCGACATCTTCCTCTGGCGCTCGGGCATTTTCTATTTCGCCGCCGAGTCGCTGGCGAGCGAGCTCGAGCTGCGCGCTCCCCTCTCGGCAGTGGCGCTCGCCATGGAGGGTAGCCGCTGGTCGGACGAAGCCCAGCGGGTGCGCCGGATCTTCGTCCACGACAATGTCGTGCTGCAGCGCGGGCGCAAGGCGCCGCAGGGCCTGCTGACGCCGCTCGAGCGCCGGGTCTTCCGCGCGGTCGACGCCAAGATGACCCTGGCCGAGCTCTACAACGAAGTTCGCGGCTCCCATTACCGCTTTCTCCAGGCAGCCTACCGGTTGGTGGTGGTCGAAGCGCTCGACATCGAGTCGGTCGGCGACCATTCCGACTCGGGCTCGGCGGAGCTGCGGCTCGCCGACCTCCTGATGGAGCAGGTCACCGAGGAGCAGGCGGTCTTTCTTCGCCACCATCTGGCGATCCCGTTCGACGCCCTGGAGCACTACGTTCCGGTCTGGCTCGAGCGCCCGCCGCAGGAGGCGGAGGCGTTTCTGGCGGAGCCGCTGCGCGAGTTCTATCGCGCGATCGACGGCAAGGCGGACCTCGCTTCGCTGCTCTCCGGCATCAGTCCGGAGGAACGGGCGCAACGCATGGACTGGCTCGTGCTGCAGTTCCGCAGCCGCGCGCTGGTTCTGCTGCCGATGCCGGTGGCGGAGATCGAGCGTCGGGGAAGCGCCGGCGCCACTTCGGCCCAGCGCGACCCCTGGTGGCGCGGCGTCGTCCCGCTGCGCGACTGATCCGGCCGGCGGAGCGCATCGGGATGCACTCCGCCAGCGGAATCAGGCCAGCCCGGATCGCCGCGACCGCCGGCGGCGGCGAAACAGCCCGATGAGGGCCAGCCCCATCCCGGCGGCCGCCGCCAGCAGAGCGCCCTTCAGCAAGGACCACGGGAGCACCCGAAACTCGGTCTGGGCGACCTCGGTCCCGACTCGGGCGACGAGCAGGTGGCGTCCGGGAGCGAGCTCCGGCAACTCGACGCTGGTGCGCGTCCGATCGGCCGCGGTGGTGACTCGCGCGAACTGGTTCTGATCGACGAACAGGTAGACCGCCAGGTGCCGGCCTGCGAGGACGCCGCTCTGATCGAGCGTGATGCCGAGCGGCCGGGACGGGAAGACCCAGGCCGAGGCTTCCACGGCGAGATCGCTCGGTCTCCCGGCCGCCGCCGGCGACGCCCCCAGAGAGGCAGGCGCGACCAGCAGCAGCCAGCCACCGACCAGGGCGAGGAGCGGCCGGCTGCCGGTCACTTGGCGACCGCTGCCTCCTCGGCCGCCTTCATCGGCGGCAGGGAGAGCGCCTGGCGCAGTTTCCCCTCGAGCTCGTTGGCGAGCTCGGGGTTGTCGCGCAGGAACTGCTTCGAGTTCTCGCGCCCCTGGCCGAGGCGGATGTCGCCGTAGTTGAACCAGGCGCCGCTCTTCTGCACCAGCTTGTTCTCGACCCCCATGTCGACCAGCTCGCCCGGGCGCGAGATGCCTTCGCCGTAGTCGATGTCGAACTCGGCCTGGCGGAAAGGCGCCGCGACCTTGTTCTTGACGATCTTCACCTTGGCGCGGCTGCCGGTGACGTTTTCTCCCTCCTTGATCGCCGAGATGCGCCGGATGTCGACCCGGACGGAGGAGTAGAACTTGAGCGCCCGGCCGCCGGTCGTCGTCTCGGGGCTGCCGAACATGACGCCGATCTTCTCGCGGATCTGGTTGATGAAGACCATGCACGTGTTCGACTTGGCGACGATCGCGGTGAGCTTGCGCAGGGCCTGCGACATGAGCCGCGCCTGCAGGCCGACGTGGCTGTCGCCCATCTCGCCCTCGAGCTCGGCGCGCGGCACCAGGGCCGCCACCGAGTCGACGACGACGATGTCGACCGCGTTCGAGCGCACCAGCATCTCGGCGATCTCCAGCGCCTGTTCGCCGTTGTCGGGCTGCGAGACCAGAAGGTTGTCGATGTCGACGCCGAGCTTCCGAGCGTACTCGGCGTCGAGCGCATGCTCGGCGTCGATGAAAGCGGCGACGCCGCCACGCTTCTGGGCCTGGCCGATCACCGACAGCGCCAGGGTCGTCTTGCCGGAGGATTCGGGGCCGAAGACCTCGACCACCCGGCCGCGCGGGAAGCCGCCGATGCCGATCGCCGCGTCGATGGCGAGCGAGCCGGTCGGGATGAAGTCCATCGGCTGGATCTCGCGCGCCCCGAGGCGCATGATCGAGCCCTTGCCGAACTGCCGTTCGATCTGCGCCAGGGCGCCCTCGACCGCCTTGCCCTTTTCCACCTTCGGATCTACTGCCATTGGATTCACTCCCTCGCTCGTCGCAGTGATCGGCCGGACGCCGTTTGCCCGCCGCATTTCCGCCTCTATACTCCCCGGAGGCTGGCGGTCGAGAAAGCGACGATCGACCGCCTTTCTGTCGAAGAAAGGACGGAATCCGGTGGCTTCGTCTGGCGAAAAGGGCGAAAACGAGCGCTGGCTGGCGGCGATTCCCGGTCTGGGAGTCCGGCCGGGGCAGCCGCTCGCCCGCCTTTCGACCCTGTGGATCGGCGGTCCGGCGGAGCTCTACGTGGAGGTCGGCTCGGAACGCGCCTTGGTCGCCTTGCTGCAGGAGGTCGCCCGGCGCGGGCTGCCGTTCCAGCTGCTCGGCCTGGGCTCGAACGTCCTCGTCCCGGATGCCGGGCTGCCAGGAATCG
>JBGARM010000500.1:0-2361 GCA_044230215.1 Thermoanaerobaculia bacterium
CTGGCGGCGTCACCGATCCGGCGCCGGCCAACAACTCCGCCACCGACACCGACACGCTGCTGCCCCCGCCCGCCGCCTCGGTGACGGGAACCAAGTCGGTCAGTGGCTCCTTCGTCGTCGGCGGCAATATCACCTACACCATTGTCCTCACCAACGCCGGTCCGGGCAACCAGGGGGACAACCCGGGAAGCGAGCTCACCGACGTCCTGCCGGCGACGCTGGCGCTGGTCTCGGCGACGGCGACGTCCGGAACCGCGGTCGCGACGATCGGCACCAACACCGTGGATTGGAACGGCGCGATTCCCGCAGCTGGATCGGTCACGATCTCCATTTCGGCGACGATCCTGCCGCCGGCTGCCGGAACGACCGTGAGCAACCAGGGGACGATCGCTTACGACGCCGACGGCAACGGCACGAACGAGGCGACTGCGCTGACGGACGATCCCGCGGTCGGCGGACCGGACGACGCCACGAGTTTCGTCGTCGCTGGAGTCGTGCAGATCCCGACGCTGGGCGGGCCCGGACTCGTCATCTTCGCCTTCGTCCTCCTTGGCATCGTGATGACGCTCCTGCGGCGCAGAGCGCGGACCGAGTAGGCGAGAGTTTCGAGCACCTGCCTGACCGGGTCGGGCCGGTCCGTCGGGCCGGTCCGTCGGGCGATTCCCGGGTTGTGGCACGGTTCGACCCGCGTCGCCGCCTCTCTTCATGATGCGACCTCCCACGGCCCGCCGCGCCCGCCCGATCGCCGCTCTCCTCGCACTCTCTATTCCGGCCTTCGGCTGCGCTCGTGAGGCGCCGCGGACCGGCGCGGCGATCGCCGCCTCGGCACCGGCCCAGCCGCCCGCCGGCGCGCACGAGGGTGAGACGGTCGTCGCGGTCGTCGAGCGTCTGGAGCGCGCCGCGCACGAGGAGTGGTTCGACGGCCCCGCCGGCGTCATCGTTTCGGACGTCGTCGCCTTCGCCATCGTCCGGCCCGAGGGCTTCTCCACGCTGCTCTTCGCGCACGTGCCCGGTCATCCGCGCATCGGCGGGCGCCCTCTCCTCCTGGGCGATGCCGTGACCTTCGTCCTGCCCAGGGACTGGGAGAATCGCGACCTGGCGCTGTCCGACCTCGCCGGACTCGTCTTCGCCGACGGAACGGACTAGCCCTGCCTTAGAATCCCTCGAAGTAGCTGAACCCAAGAGGCCAGGAACCCATGGGAACGGTCTTCGAGCTGATCGCCGACCGGGCGCTGCGAGCGGAGGACCCGGCGGACTATCCCGACTGTCAGGTCTGCGGCGCGATTGCGCCGGTCTACGTCTGCCAGGGCAGCGTCGTTCCGGCGCCCGGGGAGAGCACCGCGGCGCGCGACGTCTACGTCGTCTGCGGCGACTGCATCCGCGCCGGTCGTGTGGAGCAGGATGTCCAGCACCAGATCGAGGCGGGCGCACACCGGCACGCGGCGCGGCCCGACGAGGCGTTCGCGCTCCTCCGGCGCACTCCACCGCTCCCCCACTTCATCCAGGAGTTCGACTGGCCCTACTGTTGCGGCGGGCCGGCGGAGCTCACCGGCGACCCGACACCCGAGGAGGCGACGGAGCTCGACCGCAGCGGCCGCTACTGGCAGCGCGGGCCCTGCAGCCCCTCGACCCCCGCTTCCGATGTGGTGCCCAAAGAGGGCCTCGCGGTCTTCGGCGGCGTCTCGGCGTTCCGCTGCCGCACCTGCGGCACGGCGTGGTGGACGTTTCAGTTCAGCTGACGGACGCGCGCTAGGGCTGCGGGCCGTCGTAGCCTTCGACGATGACGATGTCGGCGGTGGAAACCGGCTGCCGCAGCTTCAACGCCGCCTGATAGCCCGGAGAGTGCCAGCAGTCGAGCGCCGCCTGGTACGACGGAAACTCGATCACCACGTTGCGCGCGCGGCTCGTTCCCTCGGGATTCTCGAAGCGGCCGCCGCGCGCCAGGAAGCGGCCGCCGAACTCGCGCAACGGTTGCGCGTTGGCAGCGACATACTCCTTGTACCTCTCCGCATCGGCGACATCGACGTGGGCGATCCAGTAACCCTTGGACATTCCGTTCTCCCTTGTCAGCGTGCGGCGCGGAGGCCGAGTCCGATCCCCGCGCACGCGACGGCCATTCCCAGCCCGGCTCCGAGCCAAGGCTGCTGGGCGTCGATCGCGCCGGCGAATCGAACGAGATTCGCTCCGAGGAGGAAGCTCCATAGACTCAGCATCGCGACCCGGGCATTCGTCCAGCGCCAGGGCGTCACCGCGACTCTCCGGCGGTGTAGTGGTGGTGGGTGAAGCGGTTCCAGCCCTTCTTCGTCTTCGCTTCGACGACCCAACTCATGGCGCCCTCGGCCTCAGGCCCGTCGACCATGC
>JBGARM010000501.1:0-2361 GCA_044230215.1 Thermoanaerobaculia bacterium
GGGCGAGGAACGGATGATCCGGTCCGTAGACCGCGCGCGGCATGCAATAGGCGCAGCGGAAGTTGCAGCGATCGGTGACCGAGATGCGGAGATCGCCCAGCGGGCGCCCCATCCGGTCGGCAACCGGGAGGTCGATCACCGGCAATCGCGGAGCGGGAGTCACGGCGGCGATTCTATGCCGTGCTGAGCCGCGGGCTCATCCCGCCCAGAGGTTGAGCGAATGCCGGAAGTAGAGCCAGAACTGGATTCCCAGGGAGAGCGCGAGCAGGCTCCAGCGCAGAACCGCCCGGCGCGGTTGCAGAAGCGTCGCGGCGCCGGCCCAGAAGAGGGGGAAAAGAACCAGCGCGAAGCGGGTGAACGCCATGAAGCGGAGCGAGAGCGCCGGTACCAGGGTCATCGGCAGGGCGTACCAGAAGAGAATCCGGTCGCGGCGGTAGATCCAGGGCAGGGCTGCTACAGCCAGCAGGAAGATCACGCGGTCGAGGAGAGATCCGGTCACCGAGTGCAGGGCGTCGACCGCAACCGCAGCGCCGAGAAGGCCAGGGACATCGAGGAGCTGGCCGAGCGACTGGCCGCTGACGAAGCGCCCGCGGACGGCGAACGCTCCGAGAGCCTCGCCGGTCGACAGGAGGTGGATGACGAAGTACGCCGCGGCCCCGGCAAGCGGAGCGAGCAGCAGCAGCGCCAGCCCGGGCCGGTGCGCGGGGCTCTCCTGCGGGCCGTGGGGATGGCGGAGCTCGCGCCGGGCGTGGCAAGCGAGCGGCAGCAGGATGAAGACGCCGACCGGTCGCGCGAGTGGCAACGCGAAGGCGGCGAGGGCGGCCCAGCCGTAGCGGCGGTGATCGAGCGCCAGGAAGAGAGCGATCGCGAGCGCGAGGAAGAGCGCCTCGGAATAGGGCAGGGCGAGAAAGAAGGCGGAGGGGAAGGCGAGCCAGAGCGCCACCGTCCAGGTTGCCGTCCGGGAATCGCCTTCGGCGCTCCGTGCCCGGATCAGATGCCAGAGCCCGATCGCGGCACCGGTCGCCAGCAGGTTGGCGAGCGCGAGGGCCACGCCGAGTGTAGGGGCGCCGGTAGCGTGAGCGGCGAGGCGGATGACCAGCGGCCAGAGGGGCCAGAAGGCGGCGGAGACGTGGCCGGCGAGGTAGCCGTGCTCGGCGATGAAGAGGTAGTGCTGCGCGTCCCAGGTGGCCCACCGGGTCGCGAAGGTCGGGGCCTTCTCGAGTGCGCCGTGGAAGTTCGCGAAGTAGTTGCCGGCGGCAAACGGTGCGATCCGCAGGACGGCGAAGAGCGCTGGCAGGAGAAGGAGCAGGAGGCGCCAGCCGACGAGACCGAGGATATCCGGACGCGGGCGCTCCTTGGACGCCTTCATCCCCCCTCCGCGGACGGCGTCGGGGCCGCTGGCAAACGGGCGGTGGCGGCGGCCAGGTCGCGCATCCGACCGGGAAGGTCCGCGGCGACGTCGGCGTGGCGGACACGCCAGCTCCAGTTGCCGCTGCCCCTTCCGGGCGTGTTCATGCGCGCTTCACTGCCCAGATCCAGAACGTCCTGCAGCGGCACGATGGCGAGCTCGGCCACCGAGCCGTAGGCCGAGCGGAGCATCGCCGCGGTAATCGTCTCGGGCGTTGCGCCGAGGTAGGTCAGGACGCGATGGCGCTCGTCGTCGCCGGCGGCAGCGAACCAGCCGCGCGTCGTGTCGTTGTCGTGCGTCCCGGTGTAGACCGCCGAGCGCGGCTCGTGGCGATGCGGGCTGTGATCGCTGTCGGCGACACCGAAACCGAACTGGAGGACGCGCATTCCCGGCAGATCGAGTCGCCGCCGCAGGGCGTGCACGCGGGCGTCGATCTGTCCCAGGTCCTCGGCGACGAGCGGCAGGCCGCCCAGACCCTTGCGGAGCGCCTTGAAGAGGGCCTCGCCAGGCCCCTTCACCCACTTGCCGCGACGCGCGGTCGCGTGGCGTTGGGGGATCCGCCAGTAGGCCACGAAACCGCGAAAGTGATCGAGTCGCAGGGAGTGGGCGATCTCGAGCTGGGCGCGCAATCTGGCGATCCACCAGGCGAAGCCTTGGTCGCGCAGGAGATCCCAGCGATAGAGGGGATTCCCCCAGCGCTGACCGTCGGCGCTGAAGTAGTCGGGCGGCACGCCGGCGACGGCGCGCAGGCCGCCGCCCGGCTCGAGCTCGAACAGATGGCTGTTCGCCCAGGTGTCGGCGCTGTCGGGGGCGACGTAGATCGGCACATCGCCGAGAATGCGGATGCCGCGGCTCTCGGCGGCGCCGCGCACGGCGGCCCACTGACGAAAGAAGAGGAACTGGCAGAAGATCGCGTAGCGGATCTCGTCGGCGAGCTCTGCGGCCTTGAGGCG
>JBGARM010000502.1:0-2361 GCA_044230215.1 Thermoanaerobaculia bacterium
GAGACCGCCGGCGAAGACCCAGAAGTTGTCGAAGCCGGGATAGCCGCAGGCGTCGACCATCTAGACCAGGCCCTCGACAATCGACGGGGCGAAGAACCAGAAGTAGCCGGCGTCGCCGGAGATCGCCACCGCCCACCCTTCCCCCGACCGGCCGTCGCGCGTCTCCCAGGCCGCCGTCGCCGTGAAGCGACCGCCGAGGAGCGGCAGGACCGTCGTCTCGGCGGTGCTCGCCGCCGCTGGGCGCGGCGACGGGACAGCTCCGGCACCGTCGCAGACCGCGAACGAGCCGCTGTCGAACAGCGGACCGAAGGCCTCGCCGAGCGCCGTGCCGATTCGCCTTCGCTCGCCGCTAATCGTATCGACGATCTCGAGCTCGACTTCGACGTTGGTGAGACCCGTCGTATAGGCCCAGAAGTTCTCGAAGCCCGGTAGCCCGCAGGCGTCCACGGCCTTCAGCAGGACCTCGGGATTCCCCGGCGCGAAGAACCAGAAGTAGCCGCTGTCGCCGGTGAGCGGCAGTACGCCCGCCTCCCCCATCTTGCCGCCAAAGTCCCGCCACACCGCCCGCGCGCGGAAGCGCCCGTCGAGCAGACAGAGCGTCGTCGGCGTCGGCACGCACGGCGCCACCGACGGCTCGCCGACCTCCCAGATCTCCCGCCCGACAAGGCCGTCGTCGGCGAGGAGGTGGACCCGGTCGTCGGCGACGGCGAACACCCACGGCGAGGAGCTCTCCGGACCGGGATAGAGGTCGGCGACGAGCTGCGGTGATTCGACTCCGCCGTCCACCTGCCAGAGCTCAGTGCCGGACGCGCGCGTCCAAGCGGTGAACAGCACCTGGTCGCCCAAGGGCCACAGTTGAAACTGGGAGGAACTTGGCAGTCCCGGTTCCAGGTCGGCCCACAGTCCCGTCCCCGCCGCCGTGCCGTCGGTGCGCCAGAGCTCGAACCCGTGCTCCGCGTCGAGCCAGGGAAAGTAGATACCGCCCGCGCCGGCTACCCCTCGCAGGGACAGCGGGAAGCCGAGGTCGCTCGCCGCCGGCAGCGCCACGACGGGAACGGTTCCCTGCGGCGTGCCGTCCGTCTTCCAGATGGAGTGAACCGGATAGCCGGACGAGACGACCAGCGCGCGGGTCAGAAAGTAGTCCTCGCCGCGGTAGGAGACGCCACCGCTCCCGACCAGGGGTACATCGTCTGCGAAGATGCGCAGGCGCCGTGTTCTCGCCGCGCTGCCGTCGCTGATCCAGAGCTCGGAGCTACCGTCGCAGGAGGTCTGCACCGCGAAGAGCGCAGGGCTGACCGCGCTCCGGTCGGGGAGCTCGATCGCGGTGCAGCCATCCGCCGGCCGCGGCCACTGCCCGAGCTCACGCGTGCCCGCGGCGCTGCCGTCGCTTTGCCAGAGCGCCCTGGCGCCCGCGCCGGCGGCCGGCGACCACTCGACTCCGAAGATCAGACCGAAGGGAAGCGCCTTGCCCGCGTAGAGCCCGGCGCCCGGGAACTCGGCCAAGATGGTGCGCGTCCGTCGCTCCAGGTCGAAGGCCACGAGCCGGTTCGAGTTCTCGATCAGGAACCAGGTGCCTCCGCTACGCCCGACCGACTCGACGCGCGACGAGGCGAAGTCGGCCAGCCGGGAGAGCGCGCCGGTCTCCGGCTGCAGCAGGTAGATCGAGGCGCTGAGCTCGCTGTCGCGCGAGCCCAGCAAGACGTACCCGGTTCCGGAGGGGTAGAGATCGTGCGCCAGGGCACCGATGCCGGTCTCCGTCGGGGCGGCGAATAGCGCCTGGCTCTCGCCCGAGCGCGGGTCGTATCGCCAGACTTGCTGCGCGAACTCCTCCGAGCCCTGGTCGCCGTCGAAGTCGCTTTCGAAGAAGTACCAGGCGTCGCCGGTGGGGCGCAGAGAAGGCGGCGGATTTCTGCTGCCGTAGCGGCCACGGCGCACCGGTACGGTGAGGAACGGCTCGACTCCCGCATCACCGTGCTCATGACGATAGAGGGTGCGCGTGAAGTCCGTCTCCACCACCGCGAAGACGAGCGTCGAGTCGACCGTGCCGATCGGCTCGAGCCCCTCCAGGCTCGGCCGATCGAGCCGCAGGTCGGCGACCCGGGCACCCGAATCCGGTACCGCCTCCGCCCTCCAGAGCTCGATGCCGTGCTCGCGATCGCCAGCGGCGAAGAGCCACCCGGAGGCGTCGGACAGGCCGGCGATCGGGCTCCTGTCGGAGGGCGCTCCCAACGGGATCACGGTCTGCGGACCGGCAAGTCGCAAGGTGCCGCCAGTCGTCCCGTCCGAGATCCACAGCTCCTCTGCAGCCCCACCCGGACCCCGGTGGACGAAGAACAGCCTGTCGCCGAGGACCACCGAACC
>JBGARM010000503.1:0-2361 GCA_044230215.1 Thermoanaerobaculia bacterium
CTGTTTCTCGCTGGCGCTGTGGAACGGCCGCGATCCGATCCTCAAGGAGCGCCTCTACGGCCTCGCCGGGCCGCAGGGCAACCACGGCGAGGACGTCAAGGAGCTCTACTACTACCTCGACGCCACGCCGACGCATTCGTACCTCGAGATGCTCTACAAGTATCCCCAGAGCGAGTTCCCCTACGGCTGGCTCGCCGAGGAGAATCGCCGCCGCGGCCGCGACCAGCCGGAGTTCGAGCTGCTCGACACCGGCATCTTCGACGACGACCGCTACTTCGATGTCGGCGTGCAGGTGGCCAAGGCCGACGCCGAGGATCTGCTGATCCGCATCACCGCGACCAATCGCGGGCCCGAGGCGGCGCGCCTCGTGCTGCTGCCGCAGCTCTGGTTCCGCAACGACTGGGCCTGGGGGGACGGCGTCGAGAAGCCGAATCTGGCCGTCGCCGCCGGCGGCGTGCGCGCCTGGCACCGGGAGCTGGGGACGTTCTGGCTGCAGTGCGAAGGCGCCCCCGAGCTGTTGTTCTGCGACAACGAGACCAACGCGGCGCGTCTCTGGGGAGGCGAGCGCGGCAGCGGGTACTTCAAGGACGGTATCGCCGAGCGCGTCATCGGCGGCCGCCAGGACGCCGTGCATCCGCAACGGACCGGCACCAAGATGGCGGCGATGTACGACGTCGTCGTCGCCGCCGGCGCGGTGCACGAGGTGCGGCTGCGCCTGTCGCGTGCCGCCCGGGCGCAGCCGTTCGCGGACTTCGCCGCCGCGTTCGACCTGCGGCGCGCCGAGGCCGACGCCTTCTACGCCGACCTCCAGCGCGGGGTCGCCGATCCGGAGGCGCGGCGCGTCCAGCGCCAGGCGTGGGCCGGGATGCTGTGGAGCGAGCAGTACTACCACCTCGACGTGCCGCGCTGGCTGGCCGGCGACCCGGGTCAGCCGCCGCCGCCGGAGGATCGGCTCTCCGGTCGCAACCACGAGTGGACGCACCTGAACAACGCCGACATCATCTCGATGCCGGACAAGTGGGAGTACCCCTGGTACGCCGCCTGGGACCTCGCCTTCCACTGCCTGCCGCTCGCCCGTCTCGACCCGGAGTTCGCCAAGCATCAGCTGATCCTGCTGACGCGGGAGTGGTACATGCATCCGAACGGTCAGCTGCCGGCCTACGAGTGGGCGTTCGGCGACGTCAACCCGCCGGTGCACGCCTGGGCGGCGTGGCGGGTCTACGAGATCGATCGCGAGATGACGGGTCGCGCCGATCGCGCCTTCCTCGAGCGCGTCTTCCACAAGCTGATGCTCAACTTCACCTGGTGGGTGAACCGCAAGGACGTCGAGGGGCGCAACGTCTTCCAGGGAGGCTTTCTCGGTCTCGACAACATCGGCGTCTTCGACCGCTCGGCGGAGCTGCCGACCGGCGGTCATATCGACCAGGCCGACGGCACCAGTTGGATGGCGATGTATTGCCTGAACCTGTTGCGTATAGCGCTGGAATTGGCGCGCACCAACCGGGTCTACGAGGACATCGCCACCAAGTTCTTCGAGCATTTCGCCTATATCTGCCATGCGATGAACCACCTCGGCTGCGGCGAGACCGAACTGTGGGACGAAGCGGACGGCTTCTATTACGACGTCCTGCACCTTCCCGACAGCACCCACATTCCGATGCGCGTCCGGTCGATGGTCGGACTCATTCCGCTCTTCGCGGTCGAGATCCTGGATGCCTCGCTCCTTGCGCGCGTCCCCGAATTCGCGGCCCGGCTGCAGTGGTTCCTCGACTACCGCCCCGACCTCGCCGACCTCGTGTCGCGCTGGCATCAGCCGGGCAAGGAGGACCGCCGCCTGCTGTCGCTGCTGCGCGGCCATCGCATGAAGTCGGTGCTCGCGCGGCTGCTCGACGAGAGCGAGTTCCTCTCGGAGCACGGCGTGCGGGCGCTGTCGCGTATCCACCGCGACCATCCGTTCGCCATCGAGGCCGGCGGCCGGACGTTCTCCGTCGACTACCAGCCGGGGGAGTCCGACTCCGGCCTCTTCGGCGGCAACTCCAACTGGCGGGGACCGGTCTGGTTCCCGGTCAACTTCCTGATCATCGAAGCGCTGCGGCGGTTCTCGGCCTACTACGGCGACGACCTCACGGTCGAGTGCCCGGTGGGCTCGGGCACCATGCTGCCGCTCGCCGCCGCCGCCGACGAGCTGGCGCGCCGCCTGGTGAGTCTCTTCCTGCCGGACGCCCGCGGTCGCCGTCCGGTCTTCGGCGCGTCGGAGAAGCTGCAGAGCGATCCGCACTTCCGCGATCACCTGCTGTTCTTCGAGTATTTCCACGGCGACAACGGGCGCGGCGTCGGCGCGAGCCACCAGACCGGCTGGAC
>JBGARM010000504.1:0-2351 GCA_044230215.1 Thermoanaerobaculia bacterium
GACGGCAACTTCGATCTCTTCCTGCAGCAGGTCGGCGGCGGCGCCGCGATCAATCTGACTCACGATCCGGCCGACGATGTACAACCGGCGATCTCGCCGGACGGCGGCCAGATTGCGTTCGTCTCCACCCGCGGGAGCCGGCTGAATCTCATCTATCGCGCGCCCACGACGCCTCTCCTGGGAGGCGACATCTGGGTCATGCCGACCCTCGGCGGCCCGCCGCGCAAGGTCGTCGAGAACGGCAACTTTCCCAGCTGGTCGTCGGACGGGCAGACGCTCTATTACGCGCGCGCCGTCTGGTTCCGCAGCGAGATCCGGCGAGTGCCGGCAATCGGCGGCGAGAGCACGGTCGTACCGATCGACCTGCCCGAGGGCTTCAGTCCTCCGTTCCTCTTTTCGCCGCGCCTGTCGCCGGACGGGCGCTGGCTGCTGGTCTCGGCCGGAGACGGTTTCATGATCGTGCCGGCCGCCGGCGGCCCGGCTGTCCTGCTCGGCGTGGGCACGCAGGCCGCCTGGGAGCCGGGCGGAAAGGCGATCGTCTACTGCGGCGCCGGGGCCGGGGGTACGAGCAATCTCTGGTGGCTCCCGTTCTCGTCCGAGAGCGGCGCGGCGACGGCGCCCGCCGAACCGTTGCTGGTCGGTCCGATGGAGCTCGAAGGCCCCGCGCTCTCGGGCGACGGTCGGCGTCTTCTAATCACCGCGGTCGATCGCGACGCCAACCTCGAGTCGTTGGACCTCTCGGCGGACTCGGGAGAGTCCGGCACTTCGCCTCGGGCGCTCACCCGCGGGCACAACGGCATCAGTTTCGCCACGGCGGCGCCCGATGGCCGCTCGCTGATCTACGAGGATCGGCACGGCTCGAGCTCGCACCTCTGGCGATTGGACGCGGATTCCGTGCCGGTCCAGCTCACCGCCGACGCGGCCTTCGAGGAGACCTATCCTCGCTGGTCGCCCGACGGTCGCCTGGTCTCTTTCGGGCGGCGCAAGGCCGACTCGCCGCGCGTCCCTTCGCGTGGGGAGCTCTGGCTCATGGCGCCGGACGGCGGTGCCCCGCGCCGCCTCGCCGACGGTGGCAATGCCGCGTGGCTGCCGGACAGCCGGCGACTCGTCTTCATCCGCGGCAGGGAGTATCACCTGCTCGACGTCACCACCGGGGTGGAGGAACCGCTGGTCATCGACGGTCCGGAGCCGATGCCGATCTTCACCGTCAGCCCGGACGGCGCCTGGCTCGTCTATCAGACGAGCGAGCGCGGCGATGTCGACCTCGCCGTGGCTCCGATCAGCGGCGGACGGGCGCGGACGCTGCTGCACACGGAGCGCGAGGACTACCATCCGATGTTCTCGCCCTCTGGAAGGTGGCTGTATTACCAGCCCGACCATCGCAATCTCTGGCGCATTCCCGGCCCGGAGCAGGGATGGCGCGTCGCTCCGCCCGAGCAGGTCACCCGTTTTCCCGAGTCCGGCCTCTACCTCGAGGACCCGCAACTCTCCCGCGACGGCCGCCACTTCTTCTACTCCCGCATCCAGACAACGGCCGATCTCTGGGTAGTGGACCTCAAACCAGCGCGTCCCTAGCCCGCGAAGTCGAGGATCCGTTCCGACCGGTGTCTGTCCTTGCCGGTGCTACCATCCGGACGTTCCGGGGAGCCCAGATGAACCTCTCGTCGATCGACCGTTCGCGGAGTTTGCTGCTGCTTTCGCTGTTGCTGCCCGCTGCGCCGCTCTTCGCCGCCAAGGCGGCTTCGCAACGCCCGCCGATCGTCGTCGAGGTCGATGCGACGCGGGCGGCACTAGGGGTCTTTCACAGCCATCTGGTGCTGCCGGTCTCCCCGGGTCCGCTCGTTCTCACCTATCCGAAGTGGATCCCCGGCGAGCACTCGCCGACCGGGCCGATCCAGCAGCTCGTCGGGCTGCGTTTCGCCGCCGGCGGCCAGGCCCTCGAGTGGCGGCGCGATCCGCTCGACATGTTCGCCTTCCACCTCACGATTCCCGCCGGGGTGGGCGAGCTCGCGGCCGACTTCGACTACCTGTCGCCGCCGGAGTCGTTCGGCGGCGGCTACGGCGAGGGGCCCAATGCCACCGCCCACCTCGCCGTGCTGCTGTGGAACCAGCAGGTGCTGGTGCCGCGCGGCGCGGCGAGCGACGCGGTCTCGTTCCGGCCGTCGGTGACCCTGCCGCCGGGTTGGAGCTTCGACAGCGCCCTCGAGCAGGCGTCGCGCTCGGACGAACGGATCGAGTTCGCTGCGCTGTCGCTCACGGCATTGGTCGACTCGCCGCTCCTCGCCGGCGAGCACTTCCGCTCCTATCCGATCGTCGCGGCCTCGGCGCCCGGCGGCCCGGTCCGCCTGAGC
>JBGARM010000505.1:0-2349 GCA_044230215.1 Thermoanaerobaculia bacterium
CCACGATCCCGGCCTGCGCGAGGCGTTGCTCACCGCCGAGTTCTTCGGCGAAGCCCCGGGCGAAGTCCTGCTCGTCGGCATCGTGCCCAAGGAGATCGAGCTGGGAACGGCGCTCTCGCCCGAGGTGGCCGCGGCGCTCCCCCGGGCGGCGGAGGCCGCGGCAGCCGAGCTCGTGCGGCTCGGCATCGTCCCGGTCCCGCGGCACGAAGCCGCGCTGGCGGAGGTCTGGTGGCAGCAGGTCCCTGCGGCGGCCGCCGGCTGAGCCGGCACCGCTAGCCGGCGGGCTCGTCGCCGACGACGATCATCCCCGCCTCGACGCGCACCGCGACCACCGATAGAGGCCGCTGCGGCGGACCTGAGAGGGGCTTGCCCTCGGCATCGAACATCCCCTGGTGGCAAGGGCAGCGGTAGCGCCCGAGATCGGGGCGCCATCGCACCTCGCAGCCCTGGTGCGTGCACAGCAGCGAACGCGCGAAGATCTCCGTGCCCTCGCGCCGCAGCTCGACCGGATCGCCGCGGTGCAGCACCCGCAGCCGGCCGTCCGGCGGCAGGGCGGAGAGCGGCAGGCGGGCAGGCGCCGGTCCGGCGGGCTCGCTCCTGCAGGCCGCCGTCTGGGCGCCGATGCCGGAGGCGCCGGCGAGCCCGAAGAGGCGAGCGAAGGCCTCGCGGCGGGTGGCGAGGATCTTTCCGCCCGGCGTCCGCTCCGATTCGTCGCTCACGGGCGGATTATCGCCGCCTTCCGCCGGACGCTTCGCCGCCCGGCAGGGTGGGAGCCGGTGAGGGTCCGCCTGGGTGGGAGCGTCGCGCGCTGGCCGGAGTAAGCTCGCGCGCGAAATGCCGAACGAGGCACCTGCGGCGACCGCCGCGCGAGAAACCGCCGCTTCGGTCGCGGCTTCGAGATCGCGCCTGCGGCTCGAGGTCCGTGGCGCCGTGCAAGGCGTCGGATTCCGCCCCTTCGTCTACCGCCTGGCTCGCGAGCTGGGGCTGGACGGCTGGGTGCGCAACGATTCGCATGGCGTCGAGATCGAAGTCGAAGGCCCGCGCAACCGCCTGGAGTCGTTCGCGGTGCGCCTGGCGCAGGAGAAGCCCGCGCCGGCCCTCCTGCAGTCGGTCGCCGCCGTCTGGCAGGTGCCGGTCGGACACCGCGGCTTCGCCATCCAACCGAGCGCGACGCGCGCCGGCACCAGCGCGGTCGTGCTGCCCGACCTCGCGACCTGCTCCGAGTGCCGCCGCGAGACGTTCACGCCCGGCGATCGCCGCTTCCGCTATCCCTTCACCAACTGCACCCACTGCGGTCCGCGTTTCTCGATCGTCCTCGGACTGCCCTACGACCGGCCGGCGACGACGATGCGCGGCTTCGAGCTCTGTCCGGCTTGCCACGCAGAGTACGAAGACCCCGCGAGTCGCCGCTTTCACGCCCAGCCGAATGCCTGCCCGGACTGCGGTCCGCAGCTGCGCTCGACCGGAGCGGCGGGAGAGCTGCGAGCGTCGCGCGCCGCGGCGATCGGCGACGTGGTTGCCGCGCTCGTTCGCGGCGAGATCGTGGCGGCGAAGGGGATCGGCGGATTTCAACTGCTCTGCGATGCGCGTTCGGCAGCGGCGGTGGCGCGATTGCGCGTCCGCAAGCGCCGGCCGGCGAAAGCCCTGGCCCTGATGGTGCGCGACGTCGGAGCGGCGCGCGAATTCTGTCGCGTCTCGCCCGAGGAGGCGGCGTTGCTCGCGTCGCCCCAGGCGCCGATCGTGCTCCTGCGGCGTCGCGATCTCCCGGCCCTGACCCTCGCGCCGCAGGTCGCGCCCGGCAACCCACGCCTCGGCGTCATGCTGCCGACGAGCCCCCTTCATCATCTGCTGCTCGCCGAGCTCGGGTTTCCGCTGGTCGCGACGAGCGGCAATCTCTCGGACGAGCCGATCGCCATCGACGACGAGGAGGCTCTCCGGCGTCTCGGCGGAGCGGCAGGCATCGCCGATCTCTTCCTGCTCCACGACCGGCCGATCGCCCGCCACGTCGACGACAGCGTTGCCTGGCTCGTCGACGGCGCGCCACAGTTGCTGCGGCGAGCCCGCGGTTATGCGCCGTTGCCGGTCGTCGCTTCGCGCTCCCTGCCCTGCATCGTCGCCACCGGAGCGCACCAGAAGGCGGCGGCAGCGGTGAGCATCGGTCGTCAGATCTTCCTCTCGCAGCACCTGGGAGACATGGAGACGCCAGAGGCGCATGCGGCTTTCGAGCGCGTCATCCTCGACTTCCTCGCCCTCTACGGGGCGACGCCGGTGGCTATCGCGCACGACCTGCATCCGGACTATCCGACGACCCGCTGGGCCGAGGCCGCGTCGCGCGCGGGCGGCGGCCTG
>JBGARM010000506.1:0-2343 GCA_044230215.1 Thermoanaerobaculia bacterium
CCAACGCGCCGGAGTTCGAGGACTGCAGGCGCCTTGCGGAGGTCGCCGGAACGACCTGGCGTGCGGTTCACGAGGCGGCGCTTGTCGCCGCAGCCTCCGGTTCTTTCGCCTTGTGAGGTCCTTTTCTTGAAGCAGCTACTGGAGTCCGGAACGCTCGAATACGGTGTCGCCGGCGAGGTCAGCCTGCGCTGGGCGGCGGTCGATCTGACGCCGGTGGTGGAAGAGGCGCGGCAGCGCCACGATCTGTCGCCGATCGCCGCAGTGGCGCTCGGGCGTGCGATGGCCGGCGCCACACTCCTGCTGCGCCTGTCGGCGCGCGCCTCGCGGCGGCTGACGCTGACGGTCAGCGGCGATGGGCCGATCGGCAAGATCGTCGCCGAGGTCGACAGCGAGGGGAACCTGCGCGGTCTGGTGGGCGAGCCGCAAGTGGCGCCGCCAACCGAGCTGCCGACCGACATCCAGATCGGCCTGCGGATCGCCGGCGCGGTCGGGCGGGGGATCCTGCGCGTGCGGCGCGAGCTCGTCGACGGCAGCCCCTACGAGAGCCAGGTGGCCCTCGAGTCGGGGGAGATCGGCCTCGATCTCGCGCATTTCCTCGAGCAGAGCGAGCAGACGCAGTCGGTGGTGATGGTCGGTGTCCTCGAAGGTCCGGAGGGAGTCCGGGCGGCGGGTGGGATGATCGTCGAGGTCATGCCGGGGGCGCGCGAGGACGCGGTCGAGAAGCTCGAGGAGAATCTGGCGCGCGTCGGCGGCATCAGCCGCACCATCGGGCGCGGCGGTCTGGCGGAGCTCCGCGACAGCGTCCTCGCCGGCCTCGAGCCGGAGCTCATCGACCGCCGCGACGTGCGCTTCCGCTGCAACTGCAGCCGCGAGGGGCTCCTGGGCACCCTGGTCGGCCTGCCGTCCGCGGATCTCGACGCGATCCGCGACGACGAAGGGCGCGTCGAAGCGCAGTGCTCCTACTGCGGCGCGCGCTACCTCTACCAGCAGGGCGAGCTCGCGACGAGCTGAGCGGCTCCCCGCCGCACGCCGCTGATAGACTGGAAGACCAGCGAGAGCCAGGAAAACACCGGATGCCGCCCTACTACCTCACTACCCCGATCTACTACGTCAACGATCTGCCCCATATCGGGCATATCTTCACGACGATCGTCGCCGATACCCTGGCGCGCTACCGCCGCCTCAAGGGCGACGACGTCCGTTTCTTGACCGGCACCGACGAGCACGGCCAGAACATCGAGCGTGCCGCCGCGCGCGAAGGCGTGACCGAGCAGCAGCTCGCCGACCGGGTCGTGGCGCGGTACCACGAGCTGTGGAAGACCTTCGGCATCTCGCACGACGACTTCATCCGCACCACCGAGCCGCGCCACGAGCGCGGGGTTCTCGAGCTCATCCGGCGGATCGAAGCCAGCGGCGATCTCTACCTGGCGAAGCACGAAGGTTGGTACTGCTCGCCGTGCGAGCTCTTCTACACCGAGAAGGAGCTCTCGCCGGGACAGAAATGCCCGGTGCACGGCGCCGCCGTCGAGTGGCATTCGGAGGAGAACGTCTTCTTCCGCCTTGCCAAGTACCAGCAGCCGCTGCTCGACTGGATCGACAGTCATCCGGAATCGATCCGCCCCGAGACGCGCAAGAACGAGGTGCGGTCGTTCGTCGAGTCCGGCCTGCGCGACCTCTCCGTCAGCCGCACCGGGCTCGCCTGGGGGATCCCGTTCCCGGGTTATCCGGGCCACACCGTCTACGTCTGGCTCGACGCGCTCGCCAACTACATCACGGCGCTCGGGTTCGGCGCCGGAGGCGCAATCCCGAACGCGAAAGGCTCGAACAAGGGGGATGGTCCGGCAGGCGCTGCCGCAAGCGGTGCCGACGCAGGAGTCACGAGCGATCCGTCCTCAGCATCCCTTTACCGGTCCTTTTGGAGCGATGCGCATTCCGCGAATGGTGAGCCGACCCGCATCCACCTGATGGGGAAAGACATCGTTCGCTTCCACGCGGTCTACTGGCCGGCGTTCCTGATGTCGGCCGGGCTGCCGCTGCCGACGACGGTCTGGGCGCACGGCTGGTGGCTCAGGGACTCGAAGAAGATGTCCAAGTCGGTCGGCAACGTCGTGCGGCCGGACGATCTCGTCGCCCGCTTCGGCCCCGATGCGCTGCGCTACTACCTGCTGCGCGAGATGGTCTTCGGCCAGGATGCGAGCTTTTCCGACGAAGCGTTCGTCGACCGCTTCAACAGCGACCTGGCGAACGACCTCGGCAACACCGCGAGCCGCGTCGTGACGGTGACGCGCGGGGCGTTCGGCGGGCAGACGCCGCCGTTCTCCTGCGACGACAATCCGCTCATCC
>JBGARM010000507.1:0-2342 GCA_044230215.1 Thermoanaerobaculia bacterium
GATGACGGCGAAGGCAGCTTTCATAGCAGCAATTACTTTCTCGTCGTCGAAGGCGAGACTGGTGAAAGAGGCAGAGCAGTCGTTTTCCCGATAGAAGTTGAGAGTGAACGGCAGGTCCTCTTCGTCGATCCAGCGGCCATCCTTGCCGACGCGCAGCCGCGCCTCGGTGTCCGGCACCTGTTTGATGCAGACGGCAATCTTCATCTGGGGAACCCTCTCGGAAAGTGCAGCACGTCCAGTGAAAGGTATGCTCGACCCGACGGTCGCGTCAACGATCGAGCGTCGCCCTACGTAAAAGGGTGGGGAGACGCGTGGACAGTCTCTTCGAACGCATGCTAGCTTTTCCGGCTCCGGAGCTCCGATTTCCTATGGGTGTACTCGACTCGCTGATCCTGGTCGCGCAGACCCCGACGCCCGCCACGACCGGGCTCGCCGAGGCCTTCGGCCGCTCGGGGCCGATGGCCCAGGCGGTGCTCGGAGTGCTGCTCTTTTTCTCCATCGGCTCGTGGGCGATCTTCCTGTGGAAGATCGTGCACCTGCGCCGCGCCGACCGGCAGAGCCGGAAGTTCCTCGAGATCTTCCGCGCCAGCAAGCGTTTCAGCGAGGTGAGCGCCGCCACCACCAAGCTGGCCGTTTCACCGTTGGTCGGCATCTTCCAGGCCGGTTACGCCGAGATCGACCATCAGATCCGCGCCCAGCCCGAGGATTCGACGGCGCGCGGGCACTACCAGATCCGCTCTCTGGCGAGCGTCGAACGGACGCTGCGCCGCGC
Organism: Thermoanaerobaculia bacterium; assembly: GCA_044230215.1. Lineage (GTDB taxonomy): Bacteria > Acidobacteriota > Thermoanaerobaculia > Multivoradales > JAGPDF01 > JAGPDF01. Next base: position 773 of record JBGARM010000507.1, read on the forward strand.
CTTGAGCGGCGAGCTCGCAAGCCTCACCCGCGCCGCCACCTTTCTCGGCACGACCGCCGCGGTAGCGCCGTTCGTCGGCCTTTTCGGCACCGTCTGGGGCATCATGCGCGCCTTCGAGGACATCGGCAGGACCGGCTCCACGTCGCTGGTCGCGGTCGCCCCCGGCATCGCCGAAGCGCTGATCAACACCGCCGCCGGGCTCGGGGCGGCGATTCCGGCGCTGGTCGGCTACAACTTCCTCGCCGGCCGCTTCAAGCACCTGCGCCATCAGATGGAGGACTTCACCCTCGAGTTCCTCAACCTGACCGAGCGCAACTTCACCTGATGTCCTTCCTCGGTTCGACCGGCGGATTCACCCAGGACGACGACTCCATCCTGTCGGAGATCAACATCACGCCGCTGGTCGACGTGATGCTGGTGCTGCTCATCATCTTCATGGTCACCGCACCGATGCTCCACCAGGGCATCGAAGTCGCCCTGCCGAAGGCCGAGGCGCCGCCGCTGCCGTTGCGCGGCGAGGATCCGATCGTGCTGTCGATCAATCGCGAGGGGCTCATTTACCTGAAGGACCGCCCGATCCATCCCACCAAGCTGGTCGAGGTGCTGCAGCCGCTGTTGCGCGGGAGGAGCAACGAGACCGTCTTCCTCAAAGGCGATCGGGACACGCCCTACGGCAAGGTCATCGACGTCCTCGACACCCTCCATCGCGGCGGCATCGGCAAGGTCGGAATGGTGACCGAGAAACCGGAGCCCAGGCGGCAGTGACCTCGACCTACGCGGTCACCGGAGTCCTCGAGCGCCGTCGCGTCGACCGGGAAGGCGCTTTGGTGGCGCGGTGCACGGCGATCGCCCTGGCGGTGCACGGCCTGGCCGTGCTGGCGGCCTGGGCCGTCCCGCGGCTGCGGCAGATCGACAAGCCGCCGATCGAGTACGTCGCGGTGCAGATCGTCCCGGCGGCGCGGCTTGGGGTCGAGCGCCCCCGCCCCGCGCCGCCTCCGCCGCCTGAGGCCGCCAAACCCGAACCAAAACCGGTCGCGCCCCTCCCCGCCGATACCGCGCCGCCGAAGGACACTCCGACGCTGCGTGAGCCCGCGGCCGCGAAGGCGCCGACCCGGCCAGCCCCTGCCGCCGCGCCGAAACCGGCGGCGCCGGCCGCAGCGGCCGTCGCCGAACCCGAGGTCCAGGGGAGCGAACGCGGCAGCGCCAATGCCCTGGCTCTCGGCGCGGCGGTCGCCGGGCTCGACAACCCGGATTTCGTCTACGGCTACTATGTCGATCAGATGCTGGCGATGATTCAGCGCAACTGGGTGCGCCCCATGGTCGGCTCGGGGGTCGAAGCGACCGTGCACTACCGCATCGAGCGCGACGGCCGGATCGTCGACGTGCGCATCGCGACCTCCTCCGGAATCAACTCGTTCGACCTCGCCGCCTTGCGCGCCGTCCAGGCTTCGACACCCCTGCCGCCGCTCCCGCGCGCCTTTCGCGAGGGGTCGCTCGGCGTCAACCTGATCTTTCGATGAGGGCTATTCGACCATGAGCCAGCCGCGATCGATTCGCGCCGCCGCCATTT
>JBGARM010000508.1:0-2340 GCA_044230215.1 Thermoanaerobaculia bacterium
GCCTCCCCGGGCACGTCCCGGCGCGGGGTCGGCGAGGCGAACGAGCCCTTCATGCGGTGGGGCGCGGCCGCCATGTCGATCCTGACCGGTGCGGACGCCGGACGGACGAAGGCCGAGTGGCTCGAGTGGTGGCGCAAGCACGGCGAGGAGCTCGTCCACCTGCCGCAGGCGGTCCGGACCGTCGCCGCCAATCTCCGCCAGCTGTTCGACGCCGGCAAGGAGAGCGATCCGGTCGAAGGCCTGCTCGCCGAAGCGATCGACCAGACGCTCGCCGCCACCACCCTCGAGGGCGAGGAGCGCACGCGCCTCGCGGCGGAGCTGGCGATCTTCCGCGGCGAGCTCGACGGCTTCCGATTCGCGCTCTCGCGGCCCTACTACACCGTGCCGGAGAAGCGCGAGCCGGGCTCCGGCGGGCTGTTGTCGATCACCGTCAACCCTTACACCTGCAAGGGCTGCATGGAGTGCGTCGCGGTCTGCGAGGACGACGCCCTGCGGCCGGTGCGGCAGACCGAGGCGTCGGTCAAGAAGTTGCGGGAGCACTGGGACTTCTGGGTCGATCTGCCGAACACGCCGAAGAAGTACGGCCGCATCGACGATCTCGAGCAGGGGATCGGCGCGCTCGAGACGCTGATGCTCGACAAGTCGAACTACCTGGCGTTCTCGAGCGGCGACGGCGCCTGCCTGGGTTGCTCGGAGAAGACGATCGTCCACCTGTTCACGGCGACGATCGAGGCGCTGATGCAGCAGCGCGTGGCGAAGCATGTCGAGGACCTGACGAAGCTCATCGCGGATCTCGAACGTCACATTCAGATCAAGCTCGTTTCCGATCTCGACCTCTCGAACCCGGCGACGATGGCGGCGATCGTCTCCGACGCGAGGGATCACGAGCTCACGCTCGCCGGGATCGCCGGCCGGATGGAGAAGCGCGAAGGTGGTCATCCGATCGACCAGGAGTGGCTGCGTCGCACGACCCAGCTCCTCGCGCGGCTGCGCGATCTCGAGTGGCGCTACCGCGAGGGTATCTCGGGCCGCGGCCGCTCGCGCATGGGCATGATCAACTCGACCGGCTGCACCTCGGTCTGGGCCTCGACCTATCCGTTCAACCCCTATCCCTTCCCGTGGACGAATCATCTCTTCCAGGACTCGCCGTCGATGGCGATGGGGATCTTCGAAGGCCACATGGCGAAGATGGCCGACGGCTTCCGGGCGATCCGCCAGGCGCGGCTCGAGCTCGCAGGCGGCTACGACCCGGCCGCGCAGGGCGACTTCTTCACCTATTTCGACTGGCGCCAGTTCAGCGACGAGGAGTGGGAGCTCTGTCCGCCGGTGGTGGCGGTGGGCGGCGACGGCGCGATGTACGACATCGGGTTCCAGAACCTGTCGCGGCTGATGGCATCGGGCAAGCCGATCAAGGTCCTGGTGGTCGACACCCAGGTCTACTCGAACACCGGCGGGCAGGCCTGCACCTCGGGCTTCGTCGGGCAGATCTCCGACATGGCGCAGTACGGCAAGGCGCAGAAGGGCAAGCAGGAGCCGCGCAAGGAGATCGGCCTGATCGGCATGGCGCACCGCACCACCTACATCATGCAGGGCACGATCGCCAACGCCAGCCACATGATCGAGGGTTTCATCCGCGGTCTCAAGGCGCGGCGGCCGGCGCTGTTCAACCTCTACAGCTCCTGCCAGCCGGAGCACGGCATCGGCGACGACATGAGCGCGCAACAGGCCCGTCTGGCGGTCGAGTCCCGCGCCTATCCGGTCTTCCGCTATGACCCGGACGCCGGCAAGACCCCTGCCGAATGCTTCGATCTCGAAGGCAATCCGGCGATGGACCAGACCTGGCCGACCTACAAGCTCAAGTACATGTCGGGGCACCGCGAGAAGGAGATGGAGGTTCCGCTCACCTTCGCCGACTTCGCGATCACCGAGGCGCGATTCCGCAAGCATTACCGGATCGCGCCGGCGGACACCTGGAACGAGAAGATGGTTCCGCTGGTCGATTTCCTCGAACTTGCGCCGCAGGATCGCGCCGGCAGGTTCCCCTTCATCTGGTCGGTCGACCGCAAGCAGCAGCTGTCCCGCCTGCTGGTCGACGGCACGATGGTCGAATCGTGCGAGGACCGGCGCGACTTCTGGACGATGCTCAAGGCTCTGGCCGGGCTCGGCAAGCCCGAGTTCTCGCGCGCCGAGATCGAAGCCGAGGTGCGGCACGACTTCGCCGGCCGGATCGGCGCCGCGCTGCTCGATCTCAACATGCCGGGCTGCGGCGGCATCGAAGCCCTGCCTCTGATCCGCCGCGAGCACGCCGACCTGCCCTGCCTCGTCTACTCGGGCAACTGG
>JBGARM010000509.1:0-2332 GCA_044230215.1 Thermoanaerobaculia bacterium
GTCGGCGTGATCTACGACGCAGTTGGCAACGTCGTCGTCCCCGCCTTCCAGCTCAACACGCTCTCGACCGCCGATGCCGAGCGGGCGCCGAGCGTCGGGGCGTTGACCTTCGCGAGGATGTCGGCGGAGCTGACGAGGGTCTTCGCGTCGGTCTCGATCTTGGCACCGGCGTCGCGATACACCTGGTCCGCGAACCCGGCCGCCTCACCGGCGCCGGCTTCGATGGCGATCTCGAATCCGGACTGAATCAGTTTCTTGCAGGACTCCGGTACAAGCGCTACTCGCCGCTCACGGGGAGCGGTCTCTCTCGGGACTGCGATGCGCATCGGGCCTCTCGGTTACTGGGCAAGAGCCGCCAATCTACCGCAATACCCCGGGACCGGGAATGGGTAAACGACAACTTATGCATCAGATGAAGGCAGCATGAATGCGAGGCGGCGACTCAGAGCTTGGGCAGCTTCAGTCCGCCCGCCGCCGAGCCGGCGAGACGCTTGAGTTCCGATTCGAGCTTCTTCTGTACCTCGTCGAGCTGGCCCTTCTCCAGCGGCAGACGCTGCAGCGCCTGCGCCTGCAACTCGGCGACCTTGCCCTGCACTGCGGCGACCTGCTGACTCACGAGGCTGTCCACGGCGGCGCGCGCGCGCTTCTCCCCCTTCGCCAGTTCTTCTCCCACCAGGCCCCGGAGCCGCGCGGCGATGGCGTCATCAAGATTGGAACTGACGTGCAGCGTGGGGCTCGACACCGTCCCGCCCAGCTCGGCACGCACCCGGAGCTGGGTGAGCCCGCTGACCACCTTCCAGACGGTGCCCTCCACCAGCGAGGCCGACCGCAGCACGCCCGAGTCCGCCGCCCACGTGACCTGATCGCTCGTGACCTCCCACGAGCCGGCGATCCGCTCCCCGTCGAGGGTGAAGGCGAAGCCGACATTGCTGCGGCCCGGGTCCACGGCGAAGGGAAGTCCGGGGAACGGTATCGCCGGCAGGCTCACTCCCTGCACCGCCGCGACGAGCGAGTCCTTCGGCGCCTTGCCGAAGTGCCGCGACATGAGGGCGAGTTCCACCGCGACGGGATGCTCGCCGGCGAGGCGGCCATTGGCCTCGAGCGTCGCCGGCCGGCCGTAGAGCTCCGGCTGCGAAGTGAGCCCACCGAAGGAGGCCTTGAACTGATTCTGGGCCGTGGCACCGGTCGCGAGATCGATGTCCCCGTGGCGGAGCAGAAAGCGCGGGTAGCTCTTCTCCTTCGGGAACTCGACACTCGTCCCGGCCATCCGCACCCGCGCCGGCCCCGGACGGTTCCACGGCTGCAGTCCCGGCGGCACGTAGCGCTGCAGGATGCGGGCGTAGTAGAGCGCCTGCTGGAAGTAGTCGGTACTCTGCGTGCCGAAGAGGGCGGCCCCGATGTTGGGCGCATCGAAGCTCGGCAGCTGGAGCAGTCCCCTGGCGAAGGCGTAGTCGCGCTGGCGCGCGGCATCGACCTCCTGCAGGCCCTGCTGCAGGACGCCGAAGGACTTCCGTGCCGTCGTGTCGAGCACCGCCAGCTTCCCTCTGGCCTGTTTCACCCGGTCGATGGCGTGGCGGACATCGTCCAGCGAACGCTTCACGCCGGCCACGCCGAGCTGCTTCGGGTCGCTCTGGGCGAGGCGGGCAGCGAGCGCCGTCGAGGAGTCGACCAGCGCCTTGAGCTGCAGGTCGCCCAGCGCCTGCTCGAAGGCGGCGCGCGTCGAGTCCGCCGTGCCGATCAGCGATTTCGCGGCCTTCACCGTCGCAAGTTGCTCGGGGTTGAGCACCAGGCTCTTGGCTGAATCGATCCGCCCGAGGGCAAGCCTGGGAAAGTCGAACTTCTCCCTGGCCCACCGCTCCGTCTCGCTCAGCAGCTTTCCCGCGGGGCTGTTGGGATCGGCGGGACGGGCCGGCGTCTTCCGCGCCGTGAGGAACCGGAGCCCCGAAAGGCGCAGCTCGTCGATCACGATCTTCTTCTCGGCGAGCGGGACCGGATCCAGGTCGACGGTGATCGTGCCCGCCTCGAGGAGGTTGCGGGCCGGGTTCCGCGGGTCGGCGATCTGCAGGCCGCCGAGATCGACGGCGGCATCCGCGGTCCGGATCCGGAAGCTGGCCAGATCCACCTCGGTACCGAGCGTCTCCGACAGGGTCGACTCGGTCTCGCGGCGCGCGATCCGGTCGATGAAGAGCACGTAGAGGATGATGAGCAGCACGCCGAAGCAGAACAGCGGCCCGACGGCGCGCCAGCGGAAGATCTTGAAGGCCTGCTTCGCGCGCTTCATTGGGGCACGAACCAGGAGTAGACGTTGTAGGCCTTCGACGCCTTGAGCCCC
>JBGARM010000050.1:0-7591 GCA_044230215.1 Thermoanaerobaculia bacterium
GGCGTGCCGGTCGCTACATCGGCGCCTACACGATGGCCTTCTCGACGGCGTTTCTGGTCGCGCCGGCGCTCGGCCTTTCGGTCTACGGCCGCTTCGGCGGCGGCGTGCTCTGGGGAGCGGCAGGCGCGGTCGGGGGAGGGCTCTGGCTCGGCTTCCGCGCGCTGGAGCGCGTGCTAGCATCGCCGCCTGCCGACGCATCGCGCGCCGGCCGCGCGGATTGAGATCCATCGCCATCGAACCAGACCGCCGCAAGCCACCGACTTCAGCCGAGATCGCCGATGAACCTGACTGACCCGCAGCATCGCCGTCCGCAGCGCATCGCCGTCCTCCCCGGGGACGGCATTGGTCGCGACGTCACCGCCGAGGCGGTGAAGGTCCTCGAGGCGGCCGCCGAGCGTCACTCCTTGCCGCTCGAGCTGGTGCACTTCCCGTGGAGCGCCGACCACTACCTCGAGACCGGGGTGTCGATCCCGCCCGGCGCGATGGAAGACCTGCGCGACAACTTCTCGGCGGTGTTCATCGGTGCCTACGGCGACCCGCGCATCCCCGACATGCGGCATGCCGCCGACATCCTGCTCGGCATCCGTTTCCAGCTCGACCTCTACATCAACTTCCGGCCGTGCAAGCTCTACGACGCGCGGCTCTGCCCGCTCAAGGGCAAGAGCGAAGCCGACATCGACTTCACCGTCTTCCGCGAGAACACCGAGGGCGCCTACGTCGGCGTCGGCGGCTTCTTCAAGAAAGGCACGCCGGACGAGGTCGCCCTGCAGGAGGAGGTCCACACCTACAAGGGGGTCGAGCGGATCTGCCGCGCCGCTTTCGAGTGGGCGGTCGCCAACGGCAAGAAGAAAGTGCTGATGGCCGACAAGTCGAACGTCATGCGCTACGGCCACGACCTCTGGCAGCGCGTCTTCTTCGGACTGGCGAAGGAGTTTCCGGCAGTCGAGGCCTCGCACATGTTCGTCGACGCGCTCTGCATGCAGCTCGTCAAGGCGCCGGAGCAGTTCGAGGTCATCGTGTCCAACAACATGTTCGGCGACATCCTCACCGATCTCGGCGCCGCGCTCCAGGGCGGGCTGGGGGTCGCCGGCTCCGCGAACCTCCATCCCGGCCGTACCTCGATGTTCGAACCGGTGCACGGCTCGGCGCCCAAGTACGCCGGCACCGGCCGGGCGAACCCGGTCGGTGCGATCCTGTCTTCGGCATTGATGCTCGACACGCTCGGCCACCGCGCGGCGGCGCTCGAGATCGAGGGCATCGTCGCCGGTGCGATCCGTGCGGGCAACACAACCCACGACCTGGGTGGCAGCATGACGACCAGCGAGGTCGGCGATCTCGTGGCGCGGGCCGTTGCCGGTGCCGGGTCCCCCTCGAGGTCGGCCACTGTCGTTTCCTGAGGAGGTCCGCCGATGCTACCTTCCGAAGCCGAGCTGATCTACGACTGGAACTGCGCCGAAGGCGACATGACGCCGGCGCGCGGGCGCGTGGCGCTCAACGACGAGACGCTGCGCGACGGCCTGCAGTCGCCGTCCGTCAAGACGCCGTCGATCGAGCAGAAGCTGGAGATCCTCCACGCTCTCGCCGCGATCGGCATCGACTCGCTGAACATCGGTCTGCCCGGCGCCGGACCGCACGTTGTCGCCGACGTGACGCGTCTCGCCCAGGAGATCGTCGACCACAAGCTCGCCATCGCCGCCAACTGCGCGGCTCGCACTCTCGAGGCCGACATTCGGCCGATCGTCGAGATCTCGCAGCGCACGGGCTTGGCGATCGAGGTCGCCTGTTTCCTCGGCTCGTCGCCGATCCGCCAGTACACCGAAGGCTGGGAGATGGCCAAGCTCCTCGAGCTGACCCGCGAGGCGGTGGGTCTGGCGACGCGCGAGGGCTTGCCGGTGATGTACGTCACCGAGGACACGACACGGGCCCGGCCCGAGGACGCGCGGGCGCTCTACACCGCCGCGGTCGAAGCCGGGGCGCGCCGCATCTGCATCGCCGACACCGTCGGGCATGCGACGCCCGAGGGGGCGCGCAACCTCGTGCGCTTTCTCCGCCAGGTGGTCGACGATACCGGCGAGGATGTCGCGGTCGACTGGCACGGGCACAACGATCGCGGGCTGGGACTCGCCAACGCCGTCGTCGCCGCCGAGGCCGGAGCGGACCGGATCCACGGCACGATCCTGGGCATCGGCGAGCGGGTCGGCAACTGCGCGCTCGACCAGCTGCTGGTGAACTTCGAGCTGTTCGGATGGAGCCACTGGAACCTGCAGCCGCTCGCCGGCCTGTGCGGCCTGGTGTCGCGGGCGACCGGCGTCGCCATTCCCGAGAGCTATCCGGTGTTCGGCAAGGACGCCTACCGCACCCAGACGGGAGTGCATGCCGCCGCCATCCTCAAGGCGCGCGCCAAGGGGCACGACTGGCTCGCCGACCGGGTCTATTCGGGGATCCCGGCGGCCATGGTCGGCCGGCGGCAGGAGGTGGAGGTCGGCCCGATGAGCGGCCAGGCCAACGTCACCTGTTGGCTGCAGGAGCGCGGCATCGAGGCCTCGCCCGAGCTCGTGCACGCGATCTTTCGCGCCGCCAAGGAGTCGACCGCGGTCCTTTCGGACGAACGTCTGCTCGCCTTCTGCAAGGGTCACGCGGCATCCTGAAGCCTCTCTGCGGCCCGCGCCGTAGAATCCCGCCATGCTGATCGAGAAGCTCACCGTCGGGCCGCTGGAGGAGAACTGCTATCTCGTCGGCGCCGCGGGCACCGGGCGCTGCGCGGTCGTCGATCCAGGCGCGGAGAGCGGGCGCATTTTCGCCGCCGTCGAACGCCGGGGGCTCACTCCGGAGCGCATTCTGCTGACGCACGGTCACGTCGATCACATCGCTCATTGCGCACACGTGGCGGAGCGCTACGGCCTCGGCGTCTGGATCCACGCGGCCGACCTGCCGTACCTCGAACGACCGCAGTGGCCGGAGCTCGAGGCCGTCCTGCAAGCGCGCCCTTGTCCGCGGCCCGCCGGCTGGCTCGAGGAGGGCATCGAAGTCGAAGTCGCCGGCCTCGTCCTGCAGGTGCTGCACACCCCCGGGCACACTCCCGGCGGCATCTGCCTGATCGACGAGGCGAGTCGCGAGATCCTGGTCGGCGACACGATCTTCTGCCGCGGCGTCGGCCGCACCGACCTCCCGGGCGGCGACGGTCCGACCCTCGCGCGCTCGATCCGCGAGAAGCTGTTCCGGCTCGGCGGCGACTATCGCCTGCTGCCCGGCCACGGGCCGGAGACCGCGCTCGACGACGAGCGGCGCGAGAATCCGTTCGTCGGCGCGGCGGTCGGCTTCCCGGCATGGTGAAGGTCCCCTGGCGGCGGCGCCTCGACCTCTGGCTCGACGCCCTCGCCTACGAGCGCGGTCTTTCGCCGCAGACGGTCTCGGCCTATCGCAGCGATCTCGTGCGGCTGGGGGAGTGGCTCGATGGCCAGAAGGGCAAGGACCTCGTCACCGCCGACCCGGCGGCGATCGCCGCCCATCTGCGTTGGCTGCATGGCCGGGAGATCAGCCCGCGCTCGGTGCGACGGGCGATGGCGGCGATGCACGGCTTCTATCGCGATCTCGTCGAAGCGGGCGAGCTACGCTCCGATCCGGTGGAGAATCTCGAGGCGCCGCGGCTCTTGCGCCGCCTGCCGAAGGTGCTGTCGGAGGAGGAGGTCGAGCGGCTGCTCGCCGCTCCCGACGTCGCGACTCCTGCAGGATTGCGCGATCGGGCGATGCTTGAGCTCCTCTACGCCACGGGCCTCAGGGTGTCGGAGCTCGTCGGCCTGCGTCTGCCGCAGATCGATCTCAAAGGGGGCTTTCTCCTCGCCTTCGGCAAAGGCTCGAAGGAGCGCGTCGTGCCGGTGGGGGAGGAGGCGGAGCGTTCGCTGGCGCGCTATCTGGCCGAGCTCCGGCCGCAGCTCGCGAAGGGGCGCCACGATGCGGTGTTCGTCAACCTGCGCGGCGCGCCGATGACCCGACAGGGCTTCTGGAAGATCCTCAAGGCACTCGGCGTGCGGGCCGGCATCGTCCGGCCGATCTCGCCGCACGTCCTGCGCCACAGCTTCGCCACTCACCTGCTCGAGCACGGCGCCGATCTGCGCGCCGTGCAGGCGATGCTCGGCCACTCGGACATCGCGACGACCGAGATCTATACCCACATCCACCAGGAGCGCCTGCGCGGCGCCTATGATCGTTTCCATCCCCGTGCGTAAGACGCAGGGAATGCGCCCGCTACTCGCCATCGCGGTCGCTTCGGCGGCGATGGCGCTTCTTCAGCCGTCGAGCGCCGGCGCCGACCTGGTCATCCTCACCGACGGCTCGGTGCTCAAGGTGTCGGCGTTCGCGGCCGAGGAGGAGACCGCTGTCCTCACCTTCGCCAAGGGGGGATTGATGCGGATGTCGCTGCTCCGGGTCGAGCGGGTGGTCGACGACGAGGTCGTCCCCGAGCCCGAGAAATCGGCCGCCGTGCTCGAGACCACGGGGCACGACTACCCGGTGCTCTTCGTCGACGGCAGCGCGGCGCCGCGCACCGCCTATGGCGATCTCATTCTCGCCGCGGCGCGCAAGCACAGGGTGAATCCGGAACTCGTCGCGGCGGTGATTCGCGCCGAGTCGGCGTTCAATCCGCGGGCGATCTCCGGCAAAGGGGCGCGCGGCCTCATGCAGCTCATGCCGGCGACCGCGAAGCGCTACGGCGTGCGCGCCTCGGAGCTCTTCCAGCCGGCGAGGAACATCGAAGCGGGGGTGCGCTACCTGGCCTTCCTCGCCGAGCGGTTCCAGGGCGACCTGCCGAAGATCCTCGCCGGCTACAACGCCGGCGAAGGCTCCGTCGACCGCTACGGCGGCGTCCCGCCCTACCGCGAGACGCAGAGCTACGTGCGCCGCATCCTGGGCTATCTCGGGCTCGCTCCGCTCGCCGCGATCCCGCCGCGCTCGCCGGCTGCTCCGCGATAGACCATCACCACCAGCGTGCGGTCGTCGTCCGCCGGCAAGCCGCCGGTGTAATGACGGATCGAGCCGAGCAGGCGGTCGCGGAGGTGGACGGCGCTCCCCGGCGGGCCCGCCAGGTGCTGGCGGATGCGGTCGTAGCCGAACTGCTCGCCGGCCGCATTGACGCATTCGATCAGGCCGTCCGACAGCCAGACCATGGCGTCGCCGGGGGCGAGCGTGCCGCGGGCCTCGCCGGGCGGCGCCGCGATGGCGCCGATGCCGCCGGTACCCCCGGTGCCGCCGATCGCCCCGAGCGGCATCCCCGGGGCGAGGATCTCCTCGACCTCGCCGCTGCCCCGCACGACGTAGGCGGGCGGGTGACCGGCGTTGGTCAGCTCGAAGCTCCCCGAAGCGGGATCGAACAGGGAGAGGCTCGCGGTGACGAAGCTGCGCTCGCCCGCTTTGTTGCGCAGCAGGCGGTGCACGCGGGCGAGGATGGCAGGGGCGGCGACCCGGTCTTCGACCAGGAGCGTCAGCGCCGACTTGACCAGCGCCATGCGCAGTCCCGCCGCGAGGCCATGTCCGGCGACGTCGGCGACGACCACGGCGACCCGGCCGTGTCCGGCGGTGAGGATGTCGAAATAGTCGCCGCCGATCGCCGCGCTGGGCTCGAAATAGGTCGAGAATTCGACCCCCGGCCGTTCGTCGATGCCCGCTGGCAGGAGGTCTTGCTGCACCTGTCGGGCGAGCGCCAGCTCCTTGTCCAGGACCTCCTTCTGGGCCGCCGTCTGGACGAGCTCTTCGAGATGCTCGGACATCGCATTGAAGGAGCGTTGGAGATCGCCCAGCTGGTCCTTGCGCCGGACCGGGATGCGGATCGAGAAATCCCCCCGACCGATCGCCTCGGTGGCGCTCGAAAGCCGGTTCACCGCGCGTGAGAGGCCGAAGATCATGAACACCGCGATGCCCGCCGCGACGAGGTAGATCTCGGCGAACAGCACGGCGACGCCGACCAGCGCGAGCCAGGCTGCCGAATCGACCTCGGCGGAAGTCGAGAGCATCGCCCGGAAGAGGCTCGGCGGACTGCTCGCGAGCGCCGCGGCGACACTCTCGGAGACGGGCTGCCCGGAGGCCAGCAGCGGCAGGGCGCCGGTCGACTCCATCCAGAGAATCGTCGGCTTCTCCCAGAAGCGCGGCGCTCCCTCGACGGTCGGCGGATTGAGCTCGAAGTAGTCGGCGCTCTGCGCGGGGGTGCGGTTCACCCACAGGCCGCCCAGCCGGAACTCGCGGCCGAAAATCTGCAGTCGCGTGGTGGCCTTGCGGCGGGGGTCGTCGTCGCGCAGCAGGTCGACCCAGACGTGGGTCCGTCGGCGCAACTCGGCGTCGAGGGAGCCGGCGAAGTAGACCAGTACGGCGTGATTGTCGCCGATTGCCGTCGCCGCGGCGGAGATCCGGCCGTCGGCCAAGGCGACGAAGGGATGGCGTTGCGCCGTCCGGACCAGGGTCTTGACCTTCCGCTCGGCGTCGCCGCCGGCCTCGCCCGCCGCCAGCCAGCCGGGCCATGCCGGCGGCGCTTCTGGATCTGCAGAGGTCCGCAGGCCGTCGCGGTACTCGACGAAAGCGAGGTCGCCGACGCGGTCGGGCAGGCCGCTGCGGCGGTGGAGAATGTCGGCGACCCGGGCTCCGGCCGCCGCCTCGAGCTCGTCGCCGAGATCGTCCAGCGCGTCGCGGTAGAGGTGGCCGAGGAGAAATCCGCCGAAGAGATAAGCCGCCAGGAGGAAGATCAGCGCCAACATGGCCATCGGCAGGACGCCGACGGTGAAATAGGAGAAGGCCAGGCGGCGTCCGACCCGCCAGAAGAAGCTGCGCCAGAGCGCCCGGAAGGCCCAGACCAGCGCCACGAGCAACGTGCAGGCGAAGGCGAGATTGGAGAGCGAGCGGAAGAATCCCGAGTCGAGCGCCAGCGCCAGGCCGCGCAGGACCACGAAGATCAGCCCCGAGACGAGCAGGGTGGTCTGGGTGAGAGTTCTCGAGCCGCGCGTCACGATCGGGTTTCCAGCCGTACCGATTTCCTATCCAGTCTTACGTATCCACCGCCGCGCAGTTTCTCGCGGATTGCCCGCGGGCGCTTCGCTTGGCCTAGAATAGTCGTCAGCGCGCGCCGCCGCCGGGTCGATTGGATCCCCCGGCGTTTTCGCCGCACGCAATCAGAGGAGAGGCCTCGTGTCCCGACTGCCACGCGCTCAAGAGTACCTGAAGACCGGATTCAACGCCGAAGCTGCGAGCGCTGCGCGATTCCGCGCCGCTGCCGTGCGGGCGTCCGAAGAGGGGCATCCCAAACTCGCCGATGCCTGGCGCGCGCTCGCGACCGAGAAGGACGAACTGGCGCGGCTGCAGCTCGAGGCCGCGGGCCAGGTCCGCGGCGGCAACCAGGATCTCGAAGCGGCGCTCGCCGAGGAGCGCTACGAGAACGATTCCCTCTACCCGCGCATGTCGGGGGAGGTCGACGCCGCGACGGCGGCGGTCTTCACCAAGGTCGTCGCCCGCCAGCAGGAGCATCTGGCCCGTCTCGACTCGCTGCTCGACGCCCTGACGCGCTCGCCCGGCGACATTTCGGGCTGATACGATGACGGCCGAAGGCGGGGGG
>JBGARM010000050.1:7601-12350 GCA_044230215.1 Thermoanaerobaculia bacterium
ATGGGCGCGAACGAAGAGAATCCGATTCAAGGCGAATCCTGGGTGACGACGCGGCTCGACACCATAGCCGAATGGGCGCAGCGCCACTCTTTCTGGCCGCTTCCTTTCGGCACGGCCTGCTGCGCCATCGAGTTCATGAGCACGGTGTCGAGCCACTACGACATGGCTAGATTCGGTTACGAGGTGGTTCGTTTCTCGCCCCGGCAGAGCGATCTCATGATCGTCGCCGGCACGATCACCGACAAGATGGGACCGGTCCTGAAGCGGATCTACGACCAGATGCCGGATCCGAAGTGGGTGGTTTCGATGGGTGCCTGCGCCTGCTCGGGCGGTTTCTATCGCGCCTACCATGTGATGCAGGGAATCGACGAGATCATTCCGGTGGATGTCTACGTTCCAGGCTGTCCGCCCTCTCCCGAGGGCCTGATCTACGGCATTCTGCAGATCAAGGAGAAGGTCGCTCGGGACCGCAAGGCCCGGAACCAGAAGGGGAGAGTGAAGAGTGCTGGTGGAAGCTCAACCGCTGCCTGACCGCCTCCCGAAAGGGAGCGTCACTCCCCAGGAAGGGCTGGATCAGCCCACCTGGATCGTCGCGCGCGAGCACCTGCTCGAGCTCTGCCGCGACCTGCGCGACAATCCGAAGACCCGCTTCGACATGCTCCTCGACCTCTGCGGCGTCGATTTCCCGGACCGCTCCGACGAGGACGGCGGCAGATTCGAAGCGGTCTATCACCTCTATTCGCTGCCGCGCGGCGAGCGACTGCGGCTGAAGGTCCCGATCACCGAAGCCGACCCGGTGCTGCCGTCGCTGGTGACGATCTGGAAGGCGGCGGACTGGTTCGAGCGCGAAGCCTGGGATCTCTTCGGTTTCAAGTTCACCGGCCATCCCAATCTGCGCCGGATCCTCACCCACGACGGCTTCCAGGGTCATGCGCTGCGCAAGGACTACGACGCCGCGCGGCGCTGGATCCTCACCGAAGACAAGATCTACTCGCCGAAGCTCGAGGCGCCGGAAAACTCCGACTCGATGTTCGAGCGCATGACGATCAACATCGGGCCCTCGCACCCGGCGATGCACGGCACCTTCCGCATGGTCGCGATGCTCGATGGCGACCAGATCGTCGCCTCCGAGATGGAGGTCGGCTACCTGCACCGCTGTTTCGAGAAGATGGCGGAGAGCCACACCTGGCAGCAGGTGATTCCGTATACCGATCGACTCAACTACTGCTCGTCCTTCATCAACAACGTCGGCTACTGCCGGACGGTCGAGCAGATGCTGGGGATCGAGGCGCCGCCGCGGGCGGTCTGGGCGCGCACCATCCTCTCCGAGTTCTCGCGCATCATGGACCACTGCGTCTGCAACGGCTCGACCCTGGTCGATCTCGGAGCGCTGACCAACTTCTGGTACTTCTTCCAGGCGCGCGAAGAGATCTACGGTCTGCTCGAGTCGGTCTGCGGCGCCCGCCTGACGGTGTCGGCGAACCGGATCGGCGGCCTGATCGCCGAGCTCCCCCCGACCTTCGAGGCGCAATGTCGGCGGCTGCTCGAGTTCATCCCGCCGCTGATCGACGACGTCGATACGCTGGTCGCCAAGAACCGGATCTTCCTGGACCGCGCGGTCGGCGTCGCGGCGATCTCCGGCGAGGATGCGGTCAACTGGGGCTGGACCGGGCCGTGTTTGCGCGCTTCGGGCGTCGCCTACGACGTGCGCCGGGCCCATCCCTACGACCTCTACGACACCCTGGACTGGGAAGTGCCGGTCTTCCAGGGCGGCGACGTCTACGATCGCTTCCGGGTTCGCATGGCGGAGATACGGCAATCGCTGTCGATGATCCGCCAGCTGCTCGATCGCGGCATGCCGGACGGCAAGTGCATCGTCGATGATCCGCACATCGCCTTGCCCCCCAAGGAAGCCTGCTACAACCAGATGGAGTCGATGATCTACCACTTCAAGCTGATCATGGACGGCATCCAGGTGCCGCCGGGAGAGCGCTACGGCATGGTCGAAGGGGCGAACGGCGAGCTTGGCTTCTACTGCATTTCGGACGGGTCGGGAAAGCCCTATCGCATCAAGGTCCGGCCGCCCTGCTTCCCGATCTTCTCGACCTTCTCGACGCTCATGATGGGACATACGATTTCGGACGTCATCGCCACGCTCGGCGGCCTGAACGTCATCGCCGGGGAGCTCGACCGATGAGCGTCAACCCAGAAGCCCTGAAGCTGCCCGGCGTCCAGAACCATCCGAAGAAGATCGTTCCGCGGCGCATGACGCTCGCGGAGAGGTTCTACCTGCCTCTCCTTGCCGGGATGACGGTCACGATCCGGCACATGTTCCTGAACCTGCTCAGGATCCGCAAGCGAGTGACCATCGAATATCCGGAGGAGCGCCGCGAGTACAGTCCGCGCTATCGCGGCCACCACATCCTGACCACTCGCCCGGACGGTTCGGTGCGCTGTGTCGCCTGTTTCCTGTGCGCCACGGCCTGTCCGGCGGAGTGCATCCACATCGAGGCCGGCGAGCACCCGGACGTCAACATCGAGAAGTATCCGGTGGTCTACGAGATCGACATGCTGCGTTGCGTCTTCTGCGGCTACTGCGTCGATGCCTGCCCGGAGGAAGCGATCATCATGTCGAACAACTACGACATGGCGTTCTACAACCGCGAGCAATCGATTGTCGGCAAGTCGGATCTGATGAAGCCGTTCACGGTCGACGAGGGCCGCCTGGGCTATCGTCCGGCGAGTCTCGAAGAGGACGGCCGCCGGGCGAGCATGCGCAACCAGGCGTTCGACCTCGTCGCCGCGGCCCGGCAGGGGGCCGCTGCCGGCAAGCGCCCCCCGGTTCCCGCCGCCCACTGACCGCGGGAAAGAGGTCGGCCGCCAACCGGTTCACCTCCGGCCCGGAAGCCGTCTCTAGGACGCGAGCGGCAGCAGAACCTCGAAGGCGGCGCCGGGTGCCTGATCGAGCAGGCGCACGCTGCCGCCGTGAGTCGCGCTGACCCAACTCACCACGGATAGTCCCAGGCCGCCGACGGCATTGCGCCCGGGCTCCTGCTCGTTGCGGAAGAAGCGCTCGAAGATCCGCTCGCGATCCTGTTCGGGCACTCCCCGGCCGCGGTCGGCGACTACCAGCCGGAGGTTCCCTCCGGCCGGCGCGACCGAGATCTCCACCGTCGTGCCGTCGGGACTGTGCTTGAGCGCGTTGTCGATGAGGTTGAAGCCGATCAGCCGGAGGAGGCTGGCGTCGCCCAGGACTTCGAGTCCGGGCGCGATGCTGCGGGCGATGCCGACGTTGCGTTCCGCGGCCATCTCTTCGAACGACGCCGCCGACTCGTCGACTAGGCGGGAGAAGTCGAGGCGCTCGCGCACGATCGGCGTCTCGCGCCCGGGCTCCAATCGGGCGAAAGCCAGGAGACCCTCGACCACGCGCTCCAGGCGGTCGATCTCCTGCAGGTGTTTGCGCAACAGCGACTGGTACTCTTCGGCCGAGCGCGGTCGCCGCAGCGCGACTTCGAAGCCGGTGCGCAGGATGGTGAGCGGATTGCGGATCTCGTGCGAGGCGTCGGCGGTGAAGCGGCGCATCGTCTGCACGCTCGCCTCCAGCCGCGCGAGGAGATCGTTGAAGGCGCCGGTGAGCACGGCGATCTCGTCCACCATCGGTCCGGCGAAGGCGAGGCGGTCGCCGAGGCGCTCCGAGTCGAGCCGGTGGATGGCCGTCACCAGGCTGTCGACCGGCCGCATGGCGCGCGCCGCGAGCAGACGCCCGCCGAGGGCGGCCACCGGGATGACCACCAGTCCGCCGAGCAGGAGGCCCAGGCGCACACGGCGCTGCGCCTGGAGCGCCGGCGCCACCAGGCCGATCGCCTCGACGATGACGCCCGGCCGGTCGCCGCCGACGTCGTGGTGGACGATGACCAGCGGGTCGTCGCCGCTCACCATGCGCACCGTGTCGGAGCTGTCCTGGACGCGCGAATGGGGCTCGATCGGCAGGTCGGGTGTGCCCGGAGTCGCCGCCACCAGCCTGCCGTTCTCGACGATCCGGATCCAGATCGTGAACGGCGAGCGCTCGGGCTCCGCCAGCTCGGGCGGGTCGAGGCGCCCCGTCGAGCCGATGTAGGAGGCGACCGTCTCGGCCTCCGACTTGACGATCAGCTGGATGTCGCGTTGCGTGCTCGACCGCGTGTGCAGGTAAACCGCGGCGGAGATGACCCCATAGAGCGACAGCAGGGTGGCCGCGAACCACCAGCCGAAGATGACTTTGAGCGAGCGCGAACGCCTCGAGGCCGAGGCGTTCACGCGCCCGGCCCGACGGGCTCGCCGCGGTCGCCCGAGCGCAGGACGTACCCCATCCCCGGCACGGCGTGCAGGATTCGCCCGGCGCCCCCCGCCTCGAGCTTGCGGCGCAGGCGCGCCACCATCACGTCGATGACGTTGCTGCGCGCTTCGTAGCGCTCGTCCCAGACGTGTTCGGCGATCTCCGAGCGGGTCAGCGTCGCTCCCGGATGAAGGAGGAAGTGCTCGAGCAGGGCGAACTCCTTCGGCGTGAGGTCGAGCTCGCGGCCGCCGCGTTTCACGCGCCGGCCGGTCCGGTCGAGAGCGAGATCGCCAAGGGCCAGGACGCTCACCGGCTCGGTGGCGCGGCGCCGGAGGAGGGCGCGGATTCTCGCCAGCAGCTCCTCGAAGGCGAACGGCTTGGTCAGGTAGTCGTCGGCGCCGGCGTCGAGGCCGGCGATCTTGTCGGCCAGGAGA
>JBGARM010000510.1:0-2327 GCA_044230215.1 Thermoanaerobaculia bacterium
CAGGACCTCGACCTCGCCGGTGGCCATCTTGGGATTCACCGCCTCGGGCTCGCGGGCGATGACCGTTCCCTCGACCTCCACCACCCACTCCGAGCGCACTGGATCGAGGGCGGCCAAAGCCGCCGCCGATTGATCGGGCTTCGCCACCACCTGCGCCACACCGCTGCGATCGCGCAGGTCGAGAAAGAGCACCCCGCCGTGATCCCGCCGGCGCTGCACCCAGGCCTGCAACAGGACATTCGTTCCGATGTCCTCACGGGACAGCGTCCCCGCTCCTCTGCGCTTCATGACTTCACCTCGTGCCCGTAGGGCTAACGCTTCTGTTCTCCCTCGTCCTGCAGCCCCGAGACCGCATCCGCGGGCAACGGCTTCGCAGGCGAGACGCCTTCAACAAGCTCCAGCAAGGGAAAAGAGCCCCTTCAGGATTTCGCCGAGCTCCGGCTCGTCGAGCTCCCGCCGCTCGCCGGTCGCCAGTATGCGGACATCGTAGGCGGCGGCGCCGGAGCTTCGTTCGCCGACGTAGACGATGGCGGGCGACTGCATCGCCACCGCGCGGTCGTAGACCTTCTCCTGCTTTCCTGCCCCTTCGACGGCCGGGATCCCGATCCGCCGCAGACGCTCGACCAGGCCGAAGGTCGCTGCGAGCGCCCCATCCTTCACCGGAAGCTTCTCCGATCCCGTGACCACCACCGGTCCGACGGAGAGGAACAGGCCGGCCCCGCGGGCCGGCGAGTCGGCGGGCAGGACGTCGAGCAGGCGGTCCTCGCCAATGGCGAAGCCGACGCCGTAGGTCGGCGGTCCGCCGAGCTCCTCGACCAGTCCTTCGTAAGCGCCGCCGCCGCAGATCGCGTTCTGCGAGCCCAGCCCCTCGGAGACGATCTCGAAAACGGTGTTGGTGTAGTAGTCGAGCCCCCGCACGAGGCGCGGCGAAACGTCGTAGGCGACGCCGAACTGCTGCAGAGCGCCGCACACTGCCGCGAAATGCCCGCGACTGGATTCGGTGAGCGACTCCGCGAGGCGCGGCGCGCCCGCCAGGATCTCCTGCTCGGCTGGGCTCTTGCTGTCGAGGACCCGCAGCGGATTCGTCGCCAGACGACGAACGCTCTCTTCGCTGAGCCTTTCGCGATGCGGCTCGAGGAAGCGCAGCAGCGTCTCGCGGTAGGCCGCTCGCGAAGGCCCGTCGCCGACGGTATTCAGGAGAACCTTGAGATCCTTGAATCCGAGTTCTTCGAGAAAGGCGACGAGCATCAGCAGGGCTTCGGCGTCCGATTCCGCCCCCTTGCCGCCCAGCAGCTCGGCGCCGATCTGGTGGAACTGCCGGTAGCGACCCTTCTGCGGCCGTTCGTAGCGGAACTGCGGGCCGATGTAGAACAGCTTCACCGGCTGCGGCTGGCGGTGCATGCCGTGCTCGACGTAGGCGCGCACGACCGCGGCGGTGTTCTCGGGGCGCAGGGTGAGATGGCGATCCCCCTTGTCGACGAACGAGTACATCTCCTTGCCGACGATGTCGGACGATTCGCCGACGCCGCGCGTGAAGAGCTCGGTGTCCTCGAAGATCGGGGTGCGGATCTCGCGGAACCCGTACCGCCCGAAGACCGAGCGCGCCGTGCCCTCGACCGCCGCCCAGAGCGCGGTCTCGGAGGGCAGGATGTCCCGCGTCCCCTTGGGAGCCTGAATGCGCGGCGGCATCGTCAGTAACCCTTCCCCATCGTCGCCAGGTATTCGTTCTTGACCCGCACGTAGCGGCGGGCGATCTCGCGAATCCCGTCGCGCTCGGCGGCGGAGAGCGGCCGGACGATCTTCGCCGGCACTCCGAGCGCGAGCTGCCCCGACGGCACCCGCATCCCCGGCGTCACCACCGCGCCGGCGCCGACCTGGGCGCCGGTCTCGACGACCGCGCCGTCGAGGACACGCGCGCCGATGCCGACGAGACAGGCGTCTTCGAGCGTGCAGCCGTGAATCATGCAGCTGTGACCGATGACGACGTCGGAGCCGATCTCGAGCGGGAAGCGCTCGTGGGTGACGTGCAGGATGGTGCCGTCCTGGACGCTGGTGCGCTCGCCGATGCGGATCCAGTTCACGTCGCCTCGGGCCGCGGTATGGAACCAGAACGAGCTGTCCTTGCCGACCTCGATCTCGCCGGCGTCCGGCCGGTCGAGCCCGCCGGCCAGGTGCAGCAGCGTCGACTTGCCGCTGCCGGAGGGACCCATGATGGCCACGAACTCGCCGCGCTCGACCTCGAAGTCCACCCCGCGCAGGGCCTCCACGGCGATCTTGCCGACGTGGTAGACCATGCGCAGGCCGACCGTGCGCAGGATCGGCTGGCG
>JBGARM010000511.1:0-2318 GCA_044230215.1 Thermoanaerobaculia bacterium
CTGCGCGTTGGCGAGGTCGCGGCGCAGGCGCGCTTCGAGACCTTCGACGCCGACGTCGAGGAGGAAGAACCAGAGCTTCAGGGCGCGGAATCTCCGGCCGAGCGGGATCTGCCAGTCGCGGTAGTTGGTCACCGCGCCGTCCTCGGCGGTGCGCAGGTAGGTGGGGTTGGTGCTCATCACCCGGATCAGATGCTCCGGGTCGCGCACGTAGTAGGCCGAGAGATCGAAGCCGGCGCCCATCCACTTGTGCGGATTGAACACCAGGCTGTCGGCGCGCTCGACTCCGGTCCACAGCGGCCGGCACTCGGGGAGCACCATCGCCGTGCCGGCCAGCGCCGCGTCGACGTGCAGCCAGATCGTGTCCGGCCCGGCGAGGTCGACGACAGCGGCAATGGACTCGAGGGGATCGATCGCAGTCGTCCCGGTGGTGCCGATCGTCGCGACGATGGCGCATGGCCGGCAGCCGGCGACGAGATCGGCGGCGATCGCCTGCTCGAGGAGCTCGGCGCGCAGCGCGTGCACCTCGTCGGTGTCGATGAAGCGCAGGTTCTCGCGTCCGAAGCCGGCGAGGAGAGCCGCCTTCTCCACCGAGCTGTGCGCCTGACTCGACAGATAGACCGTGAGCGGCGCCTCGACCCCCTGGAGGCCGGCGCGGTTCTGACTGAAACCCGTTGCCCGCTCGCGCGCGCACAGCAGCGCGCAGAGCGTCGCCGTGCTCGCCGTGTCGTGGACGACGCCCTTCCAGTCGGGCGAGAGGCCGACCATCTGCCGCAGCCAGTCCATGACGACTTCTTCGATCTCGGTCGCCGCCGGGCTCGTCTGCCAGCTCATCCCCTGCGCGCCGAGTCCCGCGGCGACGAGGTCGCCGAGGATCGAGGCGTAGCTGGTGTTGGACGGGAAGTAGGCAAAGAACGACGGATGGTTCCAGTGCGTGATCCCCGGCAGGACGAGCTCGTCGAGCCGCGAAAGCGCCGCCGCCAGCCCACCCCCGGCCCGCGGCGGCTCCGCCGCGAAGCGCGCCCGGATCTCCCCCGGCCGCACCGAGCTCCGCACCGGCAGACGCTCGATCCCCTCCCGGTACGCCGCCACCCACTCCACCATCTCGTGTCCCAACTTGCGAAACGTCGCGGCGTCCATGCCCACGCTCCTCGAATTCGTCCTGCCATCGAATGCACGAACGACAATAACGAGTGCGCAGTGCCCGGGGAGAGGCGCAGCGAAAAGATCGATAAAGGAGAAGTGAGCCTCCGCACCTTTGCGGGTCCTTTCCTCTACTGGCCTCTTCCTCTACTGGTCCTTTCCTTTACCGGTCTTTTTCTTCGACCCCGAAGACCGCGCGCCAATGCGCGATGTCGCTGGCGTTCGGCGCCGGCTTGTCGGCGGCGGCTTGGGCGCTGCGCGCGGCTTTGGACTTCGCCTTGGGCTGGGCCGTGCGCCGGGCGAAGATGGTCGCCGGCTCGACCTTGGCGCCGAGGTCGCGGCAGCGGCGGGCGAGGGTCTGGTCGTTGGTGATGACGGTCCAGGCCTTGGCGCCTCGGCCTGCAGTAGCGACTCGTTTGGTGATGACCTCGTCGGCAGACCGGCTGCCGCTCCAGACGATCTCGACGCCGCCCAGCTGGCGGGCGAAATTCGTCGGTTCGGGCCCGTCGAAGACGACGACCACCTGCGGGCGCTCGCGTGCCCACGGCAGGAGCGCGGCGAGAATCCCTTCGCTGTTGCGCGCCCCCGCCGCCCCGCCGAGAACTCCGCCTAAATTCGCGGCGTCGATCAGCCAGGGCATCGGGGGCCTCCCTCCTCGCTCTACCTGCGCTCCGTCACCAGATCTTGCAGACGTTGGCGCGCACCATCGGCTGGCCGGCCTTGCAGGAGAACGCCTGGGCGAACTCCGGCATGTTGGCGACCACGCCGTTGATCCGCCAGATGCCCGGGCTGTGCGGATTTGTCGCCGCCGAGACGCGCAGCTCTTCCGGCCGCTGGTTCTCGCACACCCACTGCGCGAAGCCGACGAAGAAGCGTTGCTCGGGAGTGAGGCCGTCGCGCGGCTCGAGAGTCTTGCCGGCGACCGCCTTCTTCCATGCCTCCCAGGCGAGAATCGTGCCGCCCAGGTCAGCGACGTCCTCGCCGAGCGTCAGCTTGCTGTTGATCTTGAGATCGTCGACGATCGGATACTGCGCGTACTGGTCGACCACACACTGCGCGCGCTCGACGAACTTCTTCGCGTCCTCGGGCGTCCACCAGTCCTTGAGGTTGCCGGCGGCGTCGAACTGCCGCCCCTCGTCGTCGAAGCCGTGGGTCAGCTCATGGCCGATCGTGCCGCC
>JBGARM010000512.1:0-2309 GCA_044230215.1 Thermoanaerobaculia bacterium
TTTTTCGGGCCATCGGCTTGCCTCCCTCGGATCCCAGCGACCCCCCACGTCGCGAGTGTACCCTTGACCGGCTCCTAGCGGCGTCTGCGCAGCAGGAACGGCAGCAGGGCGGTAAGGGCGAGAGCGCCATAGAAGACGGCGGCGAGGAGCGGATCGCTCTTGACGAAGACCCGGTCGAGCGGCAGGTGCATGATCCAGAGGCCGACAGCGAGCTCGGCGACGAGCAGGAGGCCGATCGCCAGCAGGCCCGTGGCCAGGCTGGCGCGGGCGCTGCGGATGTGCGGGAAGCGGCGCAGCAGCCAGAGTGCCGCCGCCGCGCCGATGAGCAGCATGAGCGGCGTCTCGGCGAGCTCGGCGGCCCGCGCGCCGATGCGCGGCACGACCAGGGTGACGCGCAGCGCCCCGAGCAGGAAGCCGGCGGCGAAGACCAGCGCGAAGTAGATCGTCGCCGGCTTGAGGAGATTCATCGGAGCTTCAGGGCTGCGGGGGCAGCACCGCTCGGGCCAGCGGGAACGTCCACTTGCCGGCGAGGATCTCCGGCCGCGGGCGATAGAGCCGCACGCTGTAGGTCCAGCCGGCCGAGATCGGCAGACAGTTGCTGCCCCGCCGGCGGCAGCCGCCGAACTGCACGGTGTAGGAGCCGTCGCGGTTCGGCTGGGTGCTGGCGCTGGTGAGGGTGTAGGCGACGAGGTCGTTGCGCTCGAAGTAGCCCTTCGCACTGTAGACATTGATCGACCAGAAGCCGTCGACCGGCACGTCGCGCACGGTCAGGACATGGAGCGTCTGGCCGTCGTCCGCCGGCGGCACGAAGTCCTCGCGCACCATGGCCCGCCGTGGCAGGCCGCCCCATTCCGAGGCCGTGCCGACGAGGTGGCGCTCCGCATCGACTTCGGTCTTGCTGCCGAACATCTCTCCGGCTCCCGCCGTCGCCGCGCGCTTCGCCAGCAGCTCGCGCATCGGGTCGAGCGACGCCAGGTCCCAGCGCGGCACCTCGAACTGCCCGCTGGTCGCCTGGGCGACCTGAATCTTGTCCTGGACCGCGTTGGTCACCTTGAGATCGACCGAGCGCTCCGACGCCGAGAGCGTGCGGACGATCAGCATGAGATAGCGCGTGCCGACCTTCTCCTGGGTATAGGTGAAAGTTCCCGGGGCGTCGACGACCTCGATCGTGTAGTGATCCTGCGATACCGCCTGCATCGACATGTAGCGCCCGGCGGTATCGGGCAATGTGACGGTGACCGGAGCGGCGGCGAGATCGAAGACGCCGGTGGACTCGAGCGTGTCGCGGTTCCACCGCGGTCCGCCCTGCTTCTCGATCGGCGCCTGCGCCCGGGCGTGAACGAACTTTCCGAACCCTCCCGCTTGCACCGTCCGGGCGAAGTGGAGATCGGTTTCGGCGCGCACGAAGTTGTCTTCGGTGACCAGAGCTCCGTGGTCCGCCGGGGGCGCCGACGGTGTCGCGGCCGGCTGTGCCAGGGTCGGCGAGACGAGCCACGTGGCGGCTGCAAGCAGGATGAGACTCGATCGACGAAATGTATGCATGAGCTCCTTGCCGAGGCTGCGAGCGCTGCTCAGCCGGGCGAAATGTTGCGGTTGACGCGGAACCGGTTCTCCGGATCCCACTGCCTCTTGACCTCGGCGAGGCGACCGCCGCTCGCGCCGAGGGCGGCGGCGATCCGCTCCGGCCCCTCGTCCTCGGTCAGGAAGTTGACGTAGTTGCCGCCGGTCGAGAACTCCCGCAGCTCGTTCCACGCCGCGCGCGCCCAGGCGATATGCACGGCGTCCTCCTCGGGCCGCTCCCACGCCCCGGCGAGGTTGAGCACGAACCGAGCGTCGCGATTGCCGACCGGCGAGTGCCCGTTCTCAACCGCGTTGAGGGCTCCGCCGATCTGGAAGAAGATGACCGCCGAGTGCGGCGAAGCGATCTTTGCCGCCTGCACGATCGCCTTCTCGCACAGGGCGGGTGCGATCTCCGGCAGGTATTCGCTCTTCCAGTAGTAGCGCCTTCCCTTGGGCTGCGTGGCGTCGAGGAGCGCCTGCATCTGGACGTACGGCCGGCGCAAGAGGATGTCGCCGACCGGCCGGCCGAACGTCTTGATCGCCGCCACCGCCTGCGCGGCCTCCTCCACCGGTCCGGTGTGGCAGGCGAGGATCGCGACGATCGGCTGGCCGTGCATCTCCCTGGGCAGCCAGGGGGCAGGCGGAGCGGGGCGCATGAGAACGACCAGAGTGAGCTCCGGCGGCGCTTCGGCGGCCAGCCGGCGATAGAGGTCGAGCACCGCTGCCGCCTCGCTCTGCGGCCAGGCGAC
>JBGARM010000513.1:0-2296 GCA_044230215.1 Thermoanaerobaculia bacterium
ACCGTTGGGTCCTCACGGATCCCGGGGGTTCGAATCCCTCCCCCTCCGCCAGCCAGCTTCCCCGTCTATTGCTGAGCCAGCACTCCCGTCGGGGCGCCGTCGACCGTATTGCCGGCGATGCGATTCGTTCCGAAGGAGAGCACGGCACCGCCCGCGGCGGAGACCACACCCGATCCGTTGTCGGTCACCGTGGTGTCGTTGAGGCGCACGATCGCCAGTGCGCCGTCGGCCTTGACGCCCGCGGCCGTGTTGTTCGTCGACTGGGAGCTCGAGACGTTGAGCTCGGCCGCCGCTGCCGTGCTCTTGGCGAGCAGGCCGAACGCCGTGCTGCTGGCGATGGTGCTGTTGCGGACCGTCGCGCGCGCCCGGTCTTCGACCTGGATGCCGGTCTTGTTCCGGACGGCCGAGACGCCGTCGAAGGCCGCCTTTGCACTTCCGGCGACGCCCGGACGGAGCAGGATGCCGCCTCCCGAGGCTCCGAGATTGTTGCGCACCGTGGTGTTTCGCACCGAGAGCTCGCTCGAGCCGCTCGGCTCGAAGGAGATTCCGAAGCCGGTCACGCGTTCGATGGCGCAATCCTCGACGTGCAGGGAAGCGCCGGCGAGGAACCGGATGCCGTTGAGTCCGGTGTTGGCGCCGTTGATGATCAGTCCGCGCAGGGTCACGTTGTCGTTCACCCCGGCGTTGACGATGATGGCGTTGGTTCCGGCGGAGAGGATTCCGCCCTCGGCGCCGTCGGCGACGATCGAGATCGACTTGGTGATGGTCACCGCGCCGAATCCGCCGGGATCGAGCACGCTGATCTCGCCGTTCGCCGCGGTCTTCGAGATCGCTCCGGCGAACGTCTTGCAGGGCGCGGTGCGGCTGCACGGATTGGCGTCGTCGCCGACTCCGGAAACCCAGGTCCGGGTGGCCTGAGCGGAAGCCGCGACCGCGGTGGCGACCAGCGCCACCATGAACATCTGTAGAGTCTTGCGCATCATCGGAGAAGTCCCCCTGGGTTGATCCCGCCAGCCAGCGGCAGCGTCTGCGGGCCTTCGACGCGAAAGCCCGGCGCGACACCGCTCGACCGCGGATAGCAGCGCATACTACGCCTCCCCGGCGGTCGTGCAGCCGCGGAGCGCGTCACGGCAGGACGAGGATCTCGGTGCCGGAGCGGAAGAGGTGGTGCAGGCGCTGCGCGGCGGCCGGAGCGACCACCAGCGTGATCAGTGACGGGTGCTGCGGCTCTTCGCCGCGCAGCCGCTGCCAGCCGTCGCGCACCGAGGCGACCAGTCGGCGGAAGAAGGTCGACTGCGGGGCGTCGGCCGTTACGTAGAGCTGCCAGCCGTTGTCGAGCAGCGCCCGGTAGCTGGTGGGGATCGCGGTCTCGTCGCCCTTCTTTTTCGCCGGCGCCGCCGGCGCTGTGCCCCCCGCCGGCGCCGGCTCGACCTTCTCTTCCTCTTCCGAGTAGGGACGCAACTCGACCGGCGCGATCGTCTCGCGGTCGGTGTCGCCGGGCCCCTGGGTGACCTTCCACAGCGTCGGCGCGGAGAGCTCGGGGCTGGTGGCCTTCGAGAACAGCGGTTCGAACTCGAGCAACAGGAGGTCGGCGAGCTCGACGCGCTCGAGGACCATGGCCCGCGACTTGATGTCGAGGTGCTTGGCGGCCGGGTCGAGGACGAGGTAGATCTTCGGCTCCCTCGCCAGAGCGGTCTCGAACTCGGCGGTGCGCAGACGGACCAGGGCCTGGGCATCGGCAACCGGCGCGGTCGCCGCCGGCTGGGTCGCGGCCAGCGCGCCGGACACCGCGGCGAGCCAGATCGCGGCGACGGCGCCGAGCCTAGAAGAGATAGACACGCGCGTCCGTCGGAACCGTGTCGAAGACGAACTTCAGGTCCTCGTCGCCGAGCCGGATGCAGCCGTGCGTCACCCGCTTGCCGAGGAGCGTCTTGAAGATCGTGCCGTGGATGATGTAGCCGTCGCGCATGTAGAGGCCGTAGTCGCCGAGCGAGAAGTCGTCGACCCGGTCGCGCGCATTCTTGGGCGGCAGGTAGCCCTCTTCGATGAACGCCCAGTCGGGCTTGATCCACAGCGGGTTCTTCTGCTTGCGCAGGATCTTGAACTCCCCCTGCGGCGTGTCGAAGAGCCACTCCTTGCCGTCGCGCGGATCGCGCAGCTTGATGCCGGAGCCGGTGGAGCAGACCGCTTCGCGCAGGAGCTTGCCGCCGCGGTAGACCCGCAGGCGGTTGTTGTGCGTGTCGACGACCACGTAGACGTCCTTCGGAGCGAGCGCCGCCAGGCGCGCGACGAGCTT
>JBGARM010000514.1:0-2294 GCA_044230215.1 Thermoanaerobaculia bacterium
GGATAACGGATTCGAGTTTACCCCAGGCTCGGCCGAGAGCGTGCCGGCCGCGATCTTCGTGCCGGCGGCCGCTGCGGCGGATGGGCTGCGCCAGCGCGTCGCGGCGACCTGACGCGACTGGCGGCGGGCCCCGAGGTCTAGAATTCCTGGCCAGCGCTGCCGGAGACCCGGGCCGGAGTCCGGTCCGCGAATCGGGGCGAGGGAGGGCAGGGCATGCGTGCAGCGACGGTCGGCGAGCGTTGGTGGATGCGGAGGCTCCTCGGCGGGATCGTCCTGCTGGCCCTGCCGGCCGCGGAGAGCGCGTCGATCGAGCAGACCATCCGCGTCCCGCGCGCCGCCGAGGCGACGCTCGAGACCTGGTTCTGGCTCGGCCGCGTGGAGGCACCCCTCACCGATACGCTCATCGGAACGCTCGACAAGCTGGAGTTCTTCAGCCTCACGGAGCTCTTCACTCCTGGCCCCGGCTACGCCGTGGCGCCGGCGTCGCTCGACGCCGTGGCGGACGGTCTGCCGCACCAGCTGCGTTTCGAATACACGAAACCCGCCGGCGGGGGCAGCGCCAATTTCAATCTCGACGACATCGCGATCGCCGTCGCCAGCTGCCGCGCCCTCCTCCTCGACGGCTTCGAGACCCACGACACGTCGAACTGGTCGGCAGCGGTTCCGTAGCTCCGCCCGGCAGGGCCTGGCGTGGAGTTGCGGCAAGCCGGCTGGAACATCGGCTGGGACTCTTCATTCGGCACGCCTGTCCACCGCGCGAAGAATGTAGGATGCGCCGCAACAAAGCAGGCAGGTTTCGAACGCTGCGGGTCCGGACCGAGGGGGGCGGGGGACATGGGCGGAGCGGGGGAGTTGTGCGATGGGCGCCGTCGCGGCGCCCTGCAGAGGTGGGTGGCGATGATCGTCGGCCTGGCGCTGGCGGGGCCGGCGGCTGCGGTGGTGACGACTTTCTCCACCGGCAGCCTCATCATCCCGATGGACACCGGCACGTCAGGGCAGAACAACGGCATGCTGACCGCCTACGGCCTGGTCTATCAGCTGCTGCGCAACGGCGTGCCGGTCGCCTGGGTGATCAACCCGGCGAAGCCGGCGAACGGCGACGACTTCTCCGTGTCGATCTCCGCCGCCCTGCAGGACGTGCGCACCGGCGCGACGCTCGCACCGCGCAGCTACCGCGGCGGACCGTTCCTCGTCGCCAGCGCCGACGCCGCCGCCGCGCTGCCGATCGTCCAGGCCTTCCAGGCGGCGGCCGGCGATCAGACGGCGGTGCACCGGCTGGTGTCGGTGAGCTCGATCAACGTCGACGTGGCGCGCTTTCTCGTCGCCGCACCGCGCCTCGCGGTGGTGAAGGACGGCAACGAGATGATCGTCTTCAACGACCTGAACGCGGCGCGGATCGCCGATTCGGTGGGCGGGGTCTGGAACCCGTCCTCGCCCGACCTCCTCACCGAAGCCGACATCGTCGGACCGTCGACGTCCATCGACGACGACGGCGTGCTGTTCAACAGCTTCTCCCCGCGGGTGCCGCGCTACTGCCATGTCACCTCGATGCACACCAACGCCTCGATCAACACCTCCGAGGTCGTGCAGGAGACCCGCCAGTGGCTCGACCGCAGCGACCTCACGCAACTCTTCCTGCAATGCCAGTCGTCGGTGGAGTTCGAAGGCGCAGCGGGCGGCCAATACCTCACGAGCAGCGGACTCACCTCCGACGGTCTGGCGCCGAATGCGGTGGCGATTCGCGTTCCGGCGGAACCTGCCGCCCAGCTCGACGGCGCCTTCGCGGCCGACTCCGGAGCGATCGCGGCGATGAAGGCGAACGGCGTGCCGCCGGCGTACAAGGCGGGCGTGACGACGCTGATCAACGAGAGCGCCGCGGCGCTGACGGATCGCGTGGTCCTCCTCACCGGGCGTCTCGACGGCAACGCCGGCAACGGCCGGGTGACCTATCTCGCCGGGCACGACTACACGCTCGACGTGCCGATCAGCTCCAATCCGCAGACCAACGGCGTGCGCCTGTTCCTCAACAGCCTGTTCACCGCCGACTGCGCGACTATGTCGCCGGGAAACGAGATCCAGGTCGCGGTCGCGGCGCCGCAGTATTCCGCCGGCCCCGAGCTCGGCTACACCGTGACGATCACGAACGCCGGCGCGCGACCGGTCGAGAATCTGGCCCTCGTCGCCGCGCTGCCGGCGGGAGCGACCTTCGTCAGCGCGGTGCCGGCGCCGACCTCGATCGGCTCGGGGGTGGTGCGCTGGAACCTGCCGAACCTCGCCGTCGGCGGCGTCTCGAC
>JBGARM010000515.1:0-2289 GCA_044230215.1 Thermoanaerobaculia bacterium
AGCTGCTACGACCCGGAGATCCCGGTCAACATCGTCGAGCTCGGCCTGGTCTACGACTGCCGGGTCGACCCGGCCGCGGCCGACGGCCGCCATCCGGTCTCGATCAAGATGACGCTCACCGCGCCCGGCTGCGGCATGGGCGACGTGCTCGCCGGCATCGCCGCGACGCTGCTGGCGCAGGGCTGGGAGGCCGGGCCGGCCCTGCTCTGCGCCGCGCACCTGCACGGCGTCGCCGCCGACCAGTTCGACCAATACGCCGATGCGGCTGCCATGCTGGTAGCTGGCGACCAGTCCCGCCGGCGCCGCGTAGCGCTCGAAGCGGCGCACCGCGATGTTCTCGCCGATCTTGGCGATCAGCGCGCGGCGCTGCTCGTCGACCGTCGTGCCCGCGTCGGACTTGAGCGCCAACAGCGCATCCAGGTCGACAGGCTTGTACTTCAGGACCAGCTTGCCGACCAGGGACGCAAAGCCCTGGAAATCGGACTCGCGGGCCACGAAGTCGGTCTCGCAGTTGACCTCGACGATGGCGCCGCTCTTGCCGTCGGCGCTGCGTTCGATGAAAGTCGGCAGGACGGCGGCGTCGAAACGCAGCGCCAGCTCGGCGGCGCCGACCGGCGTCCAGGCGGGTCGGCCGAAGAAGTCGACGAAGACCCCTTCCACCTTGGTGTCCTGGTCGATCAGCATGCCGAGCGCTCCGGCGCCGCGCAGCGCGCCCAGCAGGGCCCGCGCCGCGCCGGGCGTGCCGCGCACGATCGTGCGGGTGCCGAAGCGGGCGCGCAGGTCGAGCAGCATCGTCTGCAGCCCCGGCTCGTCGATCTCGCGCGCCACCACCAGCATCCCCAGGCCGCGGGCGTTGAGCGCCGCGGCGAGCAGCTCCCAGTTGCCGCAGTGGCCGGTGACGATGACGATCGCGCGCCGCTCGGTGCGCGCCGCCTCGATGTGCTCCCAGCCCTCGAGCGTCACATGCCGGGAGAGCTCGTCGAGCGCCGCGTGACGCAGGTGCAGGCACTCGCCGAGCAGCGTTCCCAGGTGGGCGAAGCAGCGTCGCGCGAGCGCCTCGCGTTCCCCCACGGCGAGCTCGGGGAGGGCGAGCGCCAAGTGGTCGAGGGTGCGTCGGCGGTCGCGCCGCGCCAGGCGCCAGGCGAGGCGTCCGAACCCGCGGCCGAGCCGCTGCGCGCGGCTCCAGGTCAGGCGGGAGAACAGGAGATCGAGGAGCCGGCCGAGTCCGGTGAGCAGCGCCGAGCGCAGGGTCTTGCCGGCGGAACGCCGCCTGCGCTCAGGAATCGGCGGCCTCGAAACGCTGCACGATCCTGTCCCAGACCCCGCGCGCCACGAGCAGGCGCTCGGCGAGCTCGCGCACCGCCCCGCGGCCGCCGCCGGCGGCGGTGACGTAGTGCACCCGGCTGCGGACGTCCGGCACGGCGTCGGCTGGCGCGGCGGCGAGACCGCAGGCGCCGAGCACCGGGAGGTCGAGGAGGTCGTCCGCCAGGTAGGCGACCTCTGCGGCTGCGAGCGCCTGCCGGGAGAGGAGGTCGCGGAAGGCGCCGAGCTTGTCTTCGTGCCCCTGGAGGATCTCCGTCAGACCGAGGTCGCGCGCCCGCTTCTCGACGATCGCGCTCTTGCGGGCGGAGAGGATGCCGACCTGGATCCCCGCCTCGGTCAAGAGGCGGATGCCGAGGCCGTCGCGGACGTCGAAGACCTTGAGAGCCTCGCCCTGGGCGTCGAACCAGAGCCGGCCGTCGGTGAGGACGCCGTCGACGTCGAGGAGCAGCCACTTGAGGCCGCGGGCGCGCGCCTGAAGCTCCGGCAGCCAGATGCCCGGCGATGGCGTGGGGGAGGGCATGCAGGGCTCCTAGAAGAGCTCGAGGCCCCAGAGATCGTGCAGGTGCACGATCCCTTCGAGCCGGCCGTCGGCGGCGCAGACGAAGAGCGAGGTGATGCGGTTCTGCTCCATCCTCTGGAGCGCCGCCGGCGCGAGCTCGTCGCCGTCGATGGTGCGCGGGCCGGGCTTCATGCACTCGCCGGCGGTGCGGCGGAGGATCTGCTCGTCCTTCTCGAGCAGGCGCCGCAGGTCGCCATCGGAGATGACCCCGACCAGCCTGCCGTCGCTGTCGACGACCGCCGTGATGCCAAGCCCCTTCTTCGACATCTCGTAGATCGCATCGCGCATCGATGCCGTCGTCACGACCGCCGGCAGGCGCTCGCCGGCGTGCATGACTTCGCGAACGTGGAGGAGTTGCTTGCCGAGCTGGCCGCCGGGATGGAAGCGGGCGAAATCTTCTTCACTAA
>JBGARM010000516.1:0-2279 GCA_044230215.1 Thermoanaerobaculia bacterium
CTTCTAGGCCGCCGACGCGGTTTCACTCCCAGCCCCCGGCGGTCGTCGACCGTCGGGGGCGTTCCTCTTTGAGAGAATCGCCGCCGTGACCGAGCGCTTTCCGCCAACTGCAACCGCCCTGGCTGCGATCCTCGCGGCGGCCCTCGGCGCGCTCGCCTGCGGCGGGCCTCCGGGATCTCCTCCGGCCGCTCAGGCGCCCCGGCCGCCCATCGTCCTGATCTCGATCGACACGCTGCGCTCCGACCGTCTGCCCGCCTGGTCCGGCAGGACCGATCTCGCCACGCCGGCGATCGACCGCCTGGTGCGCGACGGACTGCTGTTCGAGCGCGCCTTCGCCGAGGTGCCGCTGACGCTCCCCTCGCACACTTCGATCCTCACCGGTCTCCTGCCGCCGGCGCACGGCGTGCGCGACAACATCGGCTTCGCCGTCGATGCGGCGCGCGGGCCGCTCCTGCAGCAGCGTCTGCGCGACCTCGGCTACGCCACCGGTGCGGCGGTGTCGGCGGAGGTCCTGGCGCGACGCACCGGCATCGCCGCCGGCTTCGACCTCTACGACGAGCCCGCCTCGGCCGCCGCCGGCACCGCCGGCGCTCATCGCTCCGGGTCGTCGAGCGCCGCCGAGCGTCCGGCACGCGCGGCGGTCGCCGGGCAACGTCCGGGTAGCGAGGCTGTCGAAGCCGCGATCCGTTTCCTCGATAGCGCCGCGGCGCGTCCGTTCTTTCTCTTCCTCCACCTCTACGAGCCGCACGCCCCCTACCGCCCGCCGGAGCCGTTCCGCTCGCGCTACGGCGACGCGTATGACGGCGAGATCGCCGCCGCCGACGAGCTCGTCGGTCGCCTCCTCGCCGAGCTCGACCGGCGCGGCCTCTACGAGCGGGCGCTCGTCGTCCTGCTATCCGACCACGGCGAGGGACTGGGCGACCACGGCGAGGACGAGCATGGCCTGCTGCTCTATCGCGAAGCGATCCAGGTGCCGCTGGCCGTCAAGCTCCCCGGCGCCGCGCGCGCCGGCGAACGCGTGCAGCGAAACGTCGGCCTCGTCGACGTCGTGCCGACGATCCTCGACCTGCTGCGGCTGCCGGCCGACGACCGGCTGCCGGGCATCTCGCTGCTCGCCACCGGCGCGGCGGCTCCGGCCACCGACCGACCGATCTACTCCGAGACGATGTATCCGCTCATCCACTTCGGCTGGAGCGATCTCGCTTCGATCGTCAGCGGCGACCTGCACCTCGTCGAGGGCCTGCGCCCCGAGCTCTTCGACCTCGCCCACGACCCGCAGGAGCGCAACGACCGCACGCTGGAGGAACGCCGACCGCTCGCCGCCATGCGCCGCGCCGTCGCCGCCATCGACCGCACTCTGGCCCCGCCGGCGCCTGCCTCCGCCGATGCCGAGACGATCGCGGCGCTCGGTGCGCTGGGCTACCTCGGCACGCCGTCGGCCGACCGCAGCGCGGCGCCGGCGGCCGATCCGCGCGACAAGGTGCGCGAGATCGCCCCGGTGCTGCGCGGGCTGCGGCACTACCACGAGGGGGACTATGCCCAGGCGATCGCGGTGCTCGGCCCGGCGGCGCGCCGGGGCGAGGGCTCGGCGCTCGCCTGGCAGTACCTCGGCGCTTCGTACGATGCCCTCGGTCGCAAGGACGAGGCCGTCCTCGCCTATCGCCACGGCATGAGCCTCGCCGGCTCGCCGGCCTATCTCGCCGAGACCGCGGCGTTGCGGCTGCTCGAGCTCGGCCGGGCGCGGGCGGCGGTCGATCTCCTCGCCGGCGAGCTCGCCCGGCACCCGACCGGCGCCGAGGGGGCGCGACTGCGCCTGCTGTACTCCCGTGCCCTGATGCAGGTCGGCCGGATCGCCGACGCCGCGCGCTTCGCCGACGAAGCGGTCGGTCTGGACCCGAAGCTCGCCGACGCTCGCTACCAGCGCGCCGTCGTGGCCCTGGCCCGCAAGGACGGTCCGGCGGCGATCGACGACCTGGTCGCCGCCACGGGCCTCGACGCGCGACATCTCGAAGCGCGCAAGGCGCTCGCCATGCTGCGCCACGCGCAGGGAGACGACGCCGAGGCGCGCCGCCTGCTCGCCGAGGTGCTGGCGATCGATCCGGCCGACCGCGATGCGCGCGAAGATCTCGCGTCGCTCGCCACCGCCGGAGCGCCGCGATGACCCCCGGCCGCTATCCCCTGCAGACACTGACGGTCACGCTGGCTGTCCTCTTCGACATGACCGAAGAGACAGTCGCGGCGTTGATCCTCGACGGCTCCGAGGCGCTGATTCGGGGCAT